>USDI01000018.1 GCA_900553305.1 uncultured Lachnospiraceae bacterium | reverse complement strand
AAAATATGGCGAGATGGCTCAACTGGCTAGAGCGTCCGGTTCATACCCGGGAGGTTGAGAGTTCAAGTCTCTCTCTCGCTATTAAGCTAATAAAAAAGATCCTTTTGGATCTTTTTTGTTTTATATTTTAAATTAATTCATAAGTCTGTTCAAAGACTTCCTTTTCCACAATAAACAGGTCATCCGGCTGATCTTTCAGCACGGCAAGATAGTCGCCGATATTACCAAGCAGATATTTTTCTTCATCCCACAGAGGGAATACCTTACAGGCTCTTTCAAGCGGATAAGCCTGAACGATGGTCGTTTCCAATGGAATACAGGAGTGGATGTATCCCGATAAGCTGATCTGCGTGCCGGTCAGGCGGTTTTTCATGGTCGGCAGGTAAAGTGCCCTGGGGTGGTAAGCGTCCGTGGTTGGCAGATAGCATTTATCAAACTCTTCTTTGGATTTTACGCATACCTTTCCCTGCAGGTCAATCATAATATAGGTCTGACCGGAAATAATCAGGTCAAGATCACCTTCGATGGTACGGATGGTAATCGGAGTTTTGGAAGGAAGAACCTGTGCAGGCACAACATAACCGATCGGAAGCCGTTTACGACGATAGGTCTTCATACGGGACAGATCAACATGGCTTGTTCTGGCATTTAAAATGTCGAAGCTGTTGAGATAGTTCTGAATCTGCATGGAAAAATAATCCTCGGTGCGCAAAGAGCCATATTTACTTTCGTATAACCACCGGTTGATGAAACCGCCGGACTTTTCCAGATGCCCGCCGCCGGAGCCGATTTTTCTTGCAAGATATGCTGCCAGATCGCAGGCCTTGGTTTCCTTGGTGCAGCTGCGTACGGAGAACTTCATTCCGTCGGGAAGTTCATTATAAACGACACAGAGATCGGCGCTGTCAACCTGAATACAAAGGTCACTGATCAGACCTAAGATGTTGGGATCACAGGGCTCGGACTTGATGAGGGAATAGCGTTTTTCTTTATTATGAACCGCACGCAGAATTGCGATTGCGGCAATTTCCAGTTCAGCGGAAGAAATGTTGGAATTTCTTAATAAGGAAAAGACATCATTGCGATATTTTAATGCATCGTGCATATCCTTATCTGCCGGATTGTGCACTTCGGTAAACTGCTGGGTATCGCTGTAAAGCCCATAATAAAGGGCGGTTGCAAGATCCGGATAATCATTGGGATCGAGCTGTTCTTCACAAAGAAGCTTCCAGACCACCGTGGAACAGCTCCCGAAATTGCTTAAGATCAGTGAATCCGGAATCCCATGGATTTCAATTTGATGGTGATCGATGATTCCGATGTGTTCCGCAGGGATCTTCGTGATATTTCCGGCTCCATACTGACTGTCTACGGTAAGCAGAAGTTCATCGGTCAGATGCAGGGCGTCTTCCTCCACGTATTCAATCGGAATGTGTAACTTCTCCACCATCAGAACCAGGTTGGTCTTCTGGATGCGGAATCTTCCGGTATAAATCAAATGGGTTTTGATGCCATGATTCCGAAAATAGGTGTACAATCCAAAGCCGGAAGCCAGTGCATCGGCATCCGGACTGTCGTGGCATTGGATATAGATTTCCTCATAGGATAAAAAATCACGTAATTGCATAGAAATCTCCCTTCAATAACTCCATCATATCATATACAAATCGAAAAAGAAATGGTATGCTGAACTGTAACACAGATTAGGGTAACAGTTCGGCCATACCCATTCATAAGCTGCCGGATTGTACAGATTGGCTAACAAATATACGTGCTTTCCGGCAACTTATTTCATGCCGGGCGTCCGCCCTATAGAAATGATGGTATAAGCTGCCCTTAGTGAGCAAGCTCCCACGTCCATCTTACACAATCATTTCTGCATGGCTGAACTGTTACTAGAAATTACAGAATAAAAGAATTACAGGAGGAAACAATAACGATATGAGAATCGGTATGGGTTATGATGTACACAAACTGACAGAAGGGCGGAAGCTGATTATTGGCGGTGTCGAGATTCCTTATGAAAAGGGACTGCTCGGACATTCGGATGCGGACGTGCTGTTGCATGCCATTATGGATGCGCTGCTTGGGGCAGCGGCACTTGGTGATATCGGCAAGCATTTTCCGGACACGGATCCTGCTTATAAAGGAATTTCATCTTTAAAGCTGTTAGAACATGTAGGAGCGCTTTTGGAGGAGCATTATTTCCTCATTGAAAACATTGATGCGACCATTATTGCACAGGCACCGAAGATGCGCCCCTATATTGATACAATGCGGGAGAATATTGCAAATACGCTTCATATTGACCTGTCCCAGGTCAATGTCAAGGCAACGACGGAGGAAGGCCTTGGTTTTACCGGAAGCGGGGAGGGCATTTCTTCCCAGGCAATCTGTCTGCTGACAACACCTCTCGGACTGCAGAGTGAGGATGTGATGCAGCGCGGCTGCGCCGGCTGTGGTGGATGTCCGAAGACAGTGTGATGAGAGAAGTTCTGTCATGCCATTCATAAGCTGCCAGATCAAATTCATTGAATAACTTGGAGGTCTGACGGTTGACAAAACCTCAAAAGTTGCATATTCTATATAGTAGCTAAGGTAACTGTGAAGATAGGGAGCAGTTGCAGGAAATAAACAGAAAACGACTATGATGGAGAAGAGTACCGTAATCAAGAGGTAACAGAGAGAAGCTGTCATTGGCTGCAAGCAGCTTTTACTTTCTGGGAACGGAAAGTGCACTCCGGAGTCTGCAGGGAGAACGAAGAAGCATCTTCCGGTATCCCGGCACGTCTGGTCACGTTATCGACTGTAAGGGAAAGACGTTATCGTCTTTAAGTAGAGTGGAACCGCGGAATATTTCGTCTCTGTAGATGGAATATTCCGTTTCTTATTTTATAGGATTTTACAGGAAATGGAGCAGTTATGGGAATCATCAGCAAAATTAAAGAAGAAATCCGGATCATAAGAGAACGTGATCCGGCCATTCATTCCAGTATGGAGGTGCTGTTGTATCCGAGCTTTAAGGTGATGCTGCATTACCGGCTGGCACATAAGCTTTATAAAAAGGGACATTATTTCTGGGCAAGATGGATTTCCCAACGCGGTGTGCGTAAGACCGGAATTGAGATTCATCCGGGAGCACAGATTGGCAAAGGCTTTTTCATCGATCACGGAAATGGCGTTATTATCGGAGAAACAGCGATTATTGGCGACAACGTGACCCTGTATCAGGGGGTAACCCTTGGAGGAACCGGTAAGGAGCAGGGAAAGAGACATCCGACGATCGGAAATAATGTAATGATCAGTGCCGGTGCCAAGATCCTGGGATCCTTTACGATCGGGGACAATTCCAAGATCGGAGCCGGATCGGTTGTTTTGGAAGAGGTGCCGCCGAATTCCACCGTAGTCGGTGTCCCGGGGCATGTGGTGAAGCGGAATAACCAGAGACTTCCGCAGGAAGAACTGGACCAGATCCATTTGCCGGATCCGGTAAAAGAAGAACTGGCCATGCTGCGTAAAAGGATGCAGCAGATGGAAATAGAACTCAGACAATTAAAGGAGGAGAGGAAAGATGGAGAATAGATTTTCCTTTTACAACACATTAACGAAGAAAGTAGAAACAGTGATCCCCAATGTGGATGGCAAAATTGCAATGTATACCTGCGGACCGACCGTGTATCATTTTGCACATATCGGAAACCTGCGCAGTTACATTATGGAGGATGTACTGGAAAAGACTCTGCGTTATCTGGGATATGATGTAAAGCGTGTGATGAATATCACGGATGTCGGCCATCTTTCTTCCGATGCCGATACCGGTGAAGATAAGATGTTAAAAGGGGCGAAGCGTGAGCACAAGACAGTTATGGAAATTGCGAAGTTCTATACCGACGCCTTTTTTGAAGACTGCAGGAAGCTGAATATCAAGCGTCCGGATGTAGTGGAGCCTGCAACGAACTGTATTGATGAGTTTATCCATATGATTGAGGTTTTATTGGAGAAGGGCTATGCCTATGTAGCCGGAGGAAATGTGTATTTCGATACCTCAAAGCTTAAGGAATACTATGTATTTAATACCCAGAGTGAGAACGAGCTTTTGGTTGGCGTGCGTGACGATGTTACCGAGGATGAAAATAAGAAAAATAAGAACGATTTCGTTTTATGGTTTACGAAATCCAAGTTTGAAGATCAGGCACTCAAATGGGACAGCCCGTGGGGTGTTGGCTACCCGGGATGGCATATTGAATGCTCCTGCATCAGCATGAAGCATCTTGGAGAATATATGGACATCCATTGCGGCGGCGTGGATAACATTTTCCCACATCATACGAATGAGATTGCGCAGAGTGAGTCCTACCTTGGACATAAATGGTGTAACTACTGGTTCCATGTACATCACTTAAATGACAAGTCCGGTAAGATGAGTAAGTCAAAGGGGGACTTCCTGACGGTATCCTTACTCGAAAGCAAGGGCTATAATCCGCTGGTTTACCGTATGTTCTGCTTACAGTCCCATTACCGGAAGCCGTTGGAATTTTCTTATGAAGTAATGGACAATGTGAAGTCTGCTTATGAAAAGCTCCTTAAGAAGATTGCCGGACTTTCCAAAGAAGGAGAAGTGGATGAGGCTGTTTACACAGAATACCGTCGTAAATTTGAAGATGCGCTCTGCAACGACTTAAATACATCAATGGCAATTACCGTACTGTATGATCTGTTAAAGGCAGACTGCAACGATGTAACGAAGCGTAAGCTGGTGGCAAGCTTTGATGAGGTTCTTTCCTTAGGTCTTTTTGATGGTGAAAAGGCAGAAGAGAAAGCGGACGATGTGGATGCGGAGCTGGTAAGCTACATTGAGGCAAAGATTGCAGAACGTAAGGAAGCAAAGAAGGCAAAAGATTTCGCAAAAGCAGATGCCATTCGTGAGGAATTGTTACAAAAGGGCATTGTTCTGGAAGATACACGTGAGGGCGTAAAATGGAAAATGGCTTAACCTTTGTTCAAAGGATAAGAGAAGCATTTGAAGGTAAAGAGGTGGATATTCGGACATATTCACCTCTTACGCTTGCTTATATCGGAGATTCGATTTATGATCTGGTGATCCGGACCGTGGTGGTGATGCGGGGGAATGCGCCTGCCAATAAGCTCCATCACTATACAATCCGCTATGTGAATGCGACAGCGCAGGCTCTTTTGGTGAATGCACTGTTACCGGAGCTTACGGAGGAAGAGCAGGTAATTTTAAAGAGAGGGCGCAATGCAAAGCCGTACACCAAAGCCAGGCATGCGACCATGGCAGAGTATAAGAAAGCAACGGCATTGGAAGCGTTGATGGGATACCTGTATCTTACCGGGCAGGAGGAGCGGATGCTGCAACTGATCCGGAAGGGCATGGATATCCTGGAAACGCAGAAAACAGAATAAGCAGATCAAGTTGGAGATATCGAATCAGAGATACTGAATCAGAAGGAAAGGATCAGAACATGGAAGAATTCAGAAAAGAAAAAAATGAATCCATTATAGAGGGAAGAAATGTAGTGATTGAAGCATTTCGTTCCGGACAGTCCATTGACCGGCTTTATATTCTGGACGGTTGTCAGGACGGACCGATCATGACGATCAAGCGCGAAGCAAGAAAGCATGACGTGGTTATTAAATATGTATCGAAGGAGCGCCTGGATCAGATTTCAGAAACCGGAAAGCATCAGGGTGTTGTGGCAACGATCGCAGCTTATGAATACGCAGAAGTAGAGGATATGCTTGTGCTTGCCAGGGAAAAGAACGAGTCTCCGTTTTTATTCCTGCTGGATAATATTGAGGATCCGCACAATTTGGGAGCCATTATCCGTACGGCAAACCTGGCCGGAGCACATGGGGTTATTATTCCAAAGAACCGTGCGGCAGGACTCACGGCAACGGTAGCAAGAACCTCTGCAGGAGCGTTGAACTACACGAAGGTAGCCCGTGTGACGAATATGGCACAGACGATAGAAGAGTTAAAGCAGCAGGGATTATGGTTTGTCTGCGCGGATATGGGCGGAGAAACGATGTATGACTTAAATCTGACAGGACCGATCGGTCTGGTGATTGGCAATGAAGGATCCGGAGTAGGGCGTCTGGTGAAAGAGAAGTGCGATATGGTGGCTTCCATCCCCATGCATGGTGACATTGATTCCCTGAATGCTTCGGTGGCGGCTGGGATTCTGGCTTATGAGATTGTACGGCAAAGAACCTGCGCCGGCAGTAGCAGATAGATGAGTTATGTGTAGATTTGTAACGAACAGGGAACTGTTATAAAGCAGATAGGAAGGTATTATGAAGGTAGCCGGAAGAATCCTTGCAACCATGATAGCAATGGTGGCAATCTTACTGATTGCCGTGGGGGCAGATAAAGGATTGAACTATTTGGAAAAAAGAAAATACGAGAAGGAATGCCAGGAGCTGTATGCAGAAAATCATGCAGAGGCAGAACAGTTGCGGACACAGATTGAAGAGCTTTCGCAGGATGAGGCTGCGGTAGAAACCTTTCTTCAGGAATATGCTGTTAATGATCCGGAAGACGAGGATGAAGATGTGCTGCAGGAATTCCTGACGGCATCATCCGGGGACAATGCTTCTGGGGAGAATGCATCTGAGGAGAGCGTTTCGGATGGGGAATCTATGCCGGGAGATATGCTGTCCGGGGAGGATCAGGTTGCGGATGTGTCTGAAAATGATGGTGTTGCGGTTGTGTCTGGGGATGATATTTTAGATAGCAGCATTTCAGAAAACGACGTCTCTGGTAATGCTGTTTCAGGGAACAGTGTTTCTAACAATACCGTTTCTGACAATACCGTTTCGGAAAACCAGGTTTCTGGGAATAACGCTTCTGAGGGAGGTATTTCTTTAACTACAGTTTCCGGTAATATTCTGGTACGCCCGACGCTTCGTGAGCGCAGGCTTGAACAGAGTTCTTATATGGAAACGGTTGAATGGAATGAGGCAGACCGGGTGGTGATTGGACAAAGCCCCCTGGACTTTTCGGATAAAAAGATCGCCTGTCTGGGCGACAGTATCACGCAGGCGGCAAACCTTGAAAACATGGAGGACTATCAGCAGTATTCCTATCCGACGAAGCTGGCAGAGATTCTTGGTGCAAAGGAAGTAGTGAATCTTGGTATCGGAGGCTCTTCAATTGGAAGATACTGGCAGGATGCTTATGTGGAACGTTACAGGGAAATTCCGGAGGACACGGACCTCATTCTGGTTATGGGAGGAACGAATGACGGTTTTTGTCTGCACAGGGAAAATGTAGGAAATTTTGAGGAGCGCGCTCCCCGTACCCTGATCGGGGATCTGGATGAACTGATGCGGGGCTTAAAGGAGAATTATCCCAATGCGGAGGTTGTTTTCATCACACCGCTTCCCAATGTCCTGCATGACATTCTACGCAAGGAACGTCCGGAATTGATGTCACAGCGTGTCATTGTGGACAGCATGATTGCACTTGCAAAAGAATATGAATTTGATGTCATTGATCTGTATGATTCGAATTTACTGGACAGTCACGATGCGGCAGTGATTTCAAATTATATGCCGGATGGTGTACATTGCAATCCAGATGGTTATCAGATTCTGGCGGAGCACATTGCGGCCGATCTGATCCGACTGCAGGATTCACCGGATGAGGAAGATGCAGAAAATAAAGATGATTGGGAAGATATAACAGATCCGGAATCTACAGAAGAATCTAAATCTAAGATTCTGCCGGATATTCTGAAATTCCGGGAAAGCAATACTGCGAAAAGCGGGGATGGCATTGACACAGAGGATAAGGAAATGAAAGAGGAAGAAGCGGCAGAGGCACAGATTCAGAGGGACATGAAGATTGAGGTGGGCACCTATGGTCAATGAGTATGCAAAATACAGTGATGAAGAATTGATTGTACAGCTCCGGGATGGAGATCATGCCATTACCGATTATATTATGGAAAAGTACAAGAATCTGGTGCGAAGCAAGGCACAGTCGATGTATATTCTGGGAGCGGACAGGGAAGATCTGATTCAGGAAGGGATGATCGGACTTTTTAAGGCAATCCGGGATTATGATACGGGACGGGATGCCAGTTTTTTCACCTTTGCGGATCTGTGTGTGTCCAGGCAGATGTATACGGCGGTTCAGGCAGCAGGACGGTTGAAAAATGCACCGCTCAATTCCTATATTTCCATTTATGCGGACTATTCCCAGCAGGAGGGGGGCGAGTCCTCAGAGGAGGTAAAGCTTATTAACAGTCTGATATCACCATCCGAGAAGAATCCGGAGGAACTGCTGATTGACCGCGAAAACGTGGAACGTATTGAACAGATGATTGAGAAGGAATTAAGTCCTTTTGAAAAACAGGTGCTCGATCTATATCTTACCGGAATGTCCTATGGGCAGATTGCGAAGGTTCTTGGCAGGGATGATAAATCCACAGATAATGCCCTGCAGCGTGTGAAAACCAAGATCCGCAAGGAATTAAAGGGAAACAATTAAATTTTTATAAACTTTAAGAAGGGTGTATTGACGAAGATTTTTGAGCGCAATATACTCTTTTTATTGTGACCTGATTAAAATATCTGCCAAAGAAAGGCGAAAGAAGAATGTTTGGAAAATTCAGTGTAAAGAAACCGTATACTGTTCTGGTGGCAGTAGTGCTTGTAATTGTTTTGGGAATTGTGTCATTTACCAAGATGACCTCGGATCTGCTGCCAAACATCAGCTTTCCTTATGTACTTGTCATGACAACTTATCCGGGAGCAAGCCCGGAAACGGTAGAAATGGTCGTGACAAAGCCTGTGGAGTCTTCGATGGCTACCGTAAGTAATATTGAAGAAATCAGTTCTGTTTCGAGTGAAAATTATTCGATGGTGATTCTGCAGTTTGCCCAGTCGGCAGATATGAATGCCGTTTCTTTGGAGATTCGTGAAAATCTGGATCAGATCAAGAGCTACTGGGACGATTCCGTCGGGAACCCGATTATTATGAAAATGAATCCGGATATGCTGCCGGTTATGATCGCGGCAGTTGGTGGAAAGGATATGTCCGCGGCAGAAATTACGGATCTGACAAACAATACCATTATTCCGGAGCTTGAAAGTATTGAAGGAGTAGCTTCCGTAAGTGGAATGGGACTTCTGGAAGAGAGTGTGAATGTTATTATCCGTCAGGAAAAGATCGATGCGATCAATGAGCAGGTGTTTGGCTCCATTGATAAAGAAATTGATGAAAATCTGGCAGACTTGGAGGAAAACAAGCAGGATATTTACGATGGACAGGCAGAACTGGAAAATGCGAAGAAGGAGCTGGCAGATTCCGAAGCAGAGCTTGCCGAAAAGCAGCAGGAATTGAATGATTCCAGGGCAGAGCTTGAAAATTCCAAAAAAGAACTTGCGGATGGACGGAATGAACTGGCTGATAAAAAGAGCCAGTTGGAAAGTGGAAAAACCGAACTAAACAGTAAAAAGGATGCAACCACGAAACAGCTTGCCGAAGCAGAAACGCAGCTTCTTACCGCAAAGGCGGATGCCGAGGCAGCAAAGACACACTTACAGTTTGAGATCCAGACCGCAGAAGCTACCGTGAAGGGACTGGACAGCGGTATCGAGCAGACACAGGCCGGAGTGCAGGCGATTGAACAGGCAATTACGGCGGTGAATGGGATAACTGATGCTATCACGGCAATTGATGGTATGGGAAACTCATCAATAATCTTCGAAAATCTTACAGAGGAGCATAAGGAGAGCATCAGTCAGATATGTATTTCTGTAGGAATACCTGTTCCATCTGGTAATAGTACAATGGGAGATATCAAAAATTCCCTTAATCAGTGTAAGGAAAGAATTCTTGGTGGCGAAAGTGATACAAGTAAACTGGAAGCACAAAAAGCTGAACTGCAAAGCACCATTGCTGACCTCGAATCCCAGAAGGCCATGGCAGCAGCACCGATCGACCAGTATAAGTCCGCGCTTTCTGAAATCGAAGGAAACATCAGTAAGCTGGACAGTGCGTTAACGGAATTATATAAGGGCAACCTGCAGGCAGCGATTGAGTTTGCCGATGCACAGACCACAATCAGCCTGGGAGAAATGCAGATTGCTTCCGCAGAATCTCAGCTGGATTCCGCACAAAAGCAGCTTGAATCCGGAGAAGAACAGTTAAAGTCCGGACAGGAACAGTTGGATGCCGGAGCCGATCAGATTAAGGACGGCTACGACCAGATCAATGACAGTGCGGAACAGCTTGCGGATGCCCTGCAGCAGATTCTGGACGGCGAAGAGCAGATTGAGGAAGCAAGGGAAGATGCGTACGACCAGGCTGATATGAATGGCATTCTTACAGTAGCTACGGTGGAACAGCTTCTGGCAGCGCAGAACTTCTCAATGCCTGCCGGATATGTTACGGAGGATGGAATTTCCTACCTGATCCGTGTAGGTGACAAGCCGGATACCATAGAAGAATTAAAGGCTATGCCGATTCTCAACGTGGATATGGATGGCGTGGATGTGATTACATTAGGAGATGTTGCCGATGTCTTTATGACAGACAATTCTGCGGACATTTATACGAATGTCAATGGAGAGCCGGGTATTCTTTTAACCATGCAGAAGCAGACCGGTTACTCAACCGGAGAGGTATCGGACAAGATCCTTGCCAGGTTTGATGATCTGTTGGAACAGAATGATGGATTGATGCTGATTACCCTTATGGATCAGGGAATCTATATTGATATGGTCACGGACTCTATTTTTAACAATATTATTTTCGGAGCAGGACTTGCGATCATTATTCTGCTTCTGTTCCTTAGGGACATCCGTCCGACGGCAGTGATTGCATGCTCCATTCCGATCAGTATTGTAGCGGCGGTGGTCTGCATGTATTTCAGCGGCGTGACCCTGAATGTCATTTCACTTTCCGGACTGGCGCTGGGCATTGGTATGCTGGTAGATAACTCTATCGTGGTAATTGAGAATATTTACCGATTGCGAAGCGAAGGGGCTTCGGTAAAGGAAGCGGCGATTGAAGGAACAAAGGAAGTGACGGGAGCCATTGCGGCATCGACTCTGACAACGGTCTGTGTCTTCCTTCCGATTGTCTTTACCGAAGGAATTACGCGGCAGTTGTTTGTAGATATGGGACTGACGATCGGGTATTCCCTTGGTGCAAGCCTCCTCGTGGCTCTTACGGTTGTTCCGGCAATGTCCTCGAAGATTCTGGTGAAAACAAAGGAACAGAAGGAAAGCCGGTTCTTTAATGGATTAATGAATGGGTACGGAAAGGTTCTTGCCTGGTCCTTAAAGCATAAAGCTGTAGTATTTATCGGGGTTCTGGTGCTGCTCATAGCAAGCGCACTGGCTTCGCTTTCCAAAGGAACGGCGTTCATGCCTTCCATGGAAAGTACACAGATGACCATCACCTTAAAACTTCCGGATACCACTCCGTTAAGTGAAACCGCAGAGGTAACGGACCGGGTAGTGGAGATCTTAAGAAATATGGAGGATGTTGAGGATGTGGGAGCGATGGCAAGCACATCTACGATGGGCTCACTGGTGGGAGGATCGGATAACAGCTCAACACACGAAACCAGCATCTATCTGACTACGGTAGAGAAGCCGAAATTAAATAATAAAGAGCTTTCCGATGCAATTGAGGAGCAGACTGCACAGCTCTGTGAAGAGACAGGAGCGGAATTAAGTATTGAAACTTCGATGATGGATATGAGTGCACTTGGAGGCGATGGCATTTCCATTCAGATACGGGGACGGGATCTGGATACTTTACAGCAGGTAGCCAAAGAAGTAGCCGCCATTGTGGAAGCTACGGAAGGAACAACAGGAGTTTCCGACGGTCTGGAGGAAGCAACCGGTGAGATGCGGATCCTCATTGACCGTGATAAGGCGATGGATCAGGGGCTTACGGTAGCTGAAGTTTACCAGCAGATCGCAGCAAAGCTTCAGGAGTCTTCCAGTGCAACAACCCTTGAAACAACGGCGAAGGAATATGAGGTTTATGTAAAGAATGCCAATGACCTGGCACTCACCAGGAATCTGGTTCAGGAGCTTGTCATTGAGAAGACAGATAAAGACAATAAAAAGGTGGAAATTCCACTTAAGGATATTGCAACGTTTGAGGATACCATTTCACCGAAATCGGTAAGAAGAGCGGATCAGAACCGTTATATTGCGGTATCGGCTTCCATTGCAGACGGATACAATGTTGGGTTGGTATCCCGGGAATTGGAACGGAATCTGGCAGATTATGAAGTGCCGGAGGGCTATTCTCTCGTGATGGAGGGTGAAAATGAGATGATTATGGATGCCATGCAGCAGTTGATGCTCATGCTGCTTCTGGCGGTCATTTTCATGTACCTGATTATGGTAGCCCAGTTCCAGTCCCTGAAATTTCCGTTTATCATCATGTTTACGATTCCGCTGGCATTTACGGGCGGCTTCTTAGGACTGTTCCTTGGAAACTGTGAAGTCAGTGTTGTTGCGGTTATCGGCTTTGTCATGCTGGCAGGTATTATCGTAAATAACGGTATTGTGATTGTGGATTATATGAATCAGCTGATTGCGCAGGGAATGGAAAAGCATGAGGCAATTTTGCAGGCAGGTAAAACAAGGCTACGTCCGGTGCTGATGACGGCGTTAACGACGATTCTGGGACTGCTGCCGATGGTGTTTGGTACGGATATGGGAGCAGCGATGGGCAAGCCGATGGCGATTGTTACGGTAGGCGGTCTGCTTTACGGTACATTGCTGACCCTGCTTGTGGTTCCCTGTATTTATGATCTGATGAATCATAGGAAGAAAAGCAAGGAGCAGGAATAAGCTTAACAGACAGCGGGAAGAAAAGTAAAAGCAAAGAGAAGGTATAAGATCAGCAGATCGACAGAGGGGAACAAATGCAGACACAGGAAAACAATCCGAAGATTATGGATGCAATGAAGCAGTATCACATCCTATGGGACAGCCGGAGCAAAGATGCCGGGGAGTGCATGCCGTTAGGCGGCAGGGAGGTGTGCCATTACCATGGAGCCTGATCCGTTCCGGGATTCTTTTTCACAGGAATTACGAGGGGAGCTTATACAGGGCTTCCCTGTACGTCGTATCAGTTCTACGGAAAAGTGAAACAGACAGATCTGCGGATTCTGCTGCGGGTGATATGTCCAATTACGGAAAAGGACTATGTGCAGGAGCTTACAAAATGCTTCGAAGAGAGCCGCAGGGGAGAACAGAAGAAACGCCGGAGCGAGGACTGGTGGAAGCAGTTGTGGAACCGGAGTTATATTTTTATCAACCGGCAGAAGGCAGATCCCAATAACAAAGACTGGCAGATGGGACGGAATTATCAGTTGTTCCGCTACATGCTCGCATGTAATGCGTATGGAGAGTATCCGACGAAGTTTAATGGTGGACTGTTTACGATTGATCCTGCCCTGTGGGGGAGCCGGAGAGGCGCTGGGACACCCGATGAGCGGGACTGGGGTGGAATTGAGTTTACCGCACAGAATCAGCGGCATTTATACTGGCCGATGCTCAAAAGCGGGGACTTCGATATGATGAAGCCACAGTTCGAATTTTACTTCCGGATTCTGGAATCTGCGATGGCAAGGACAAGCCATTTCTTTGGAACGAAGGGTGCAGCCTGCATTCCGGAACAGGTCGATGCGATTCTGAACTATTACGATCAGGCGTATGCACAGAAGGATGCGAAAGGGAAGCGGATTATTTTCCCTTCTACGGCACAGGAGACCTATCATAAGGCAGAAAATATTGACATCAGTGAAGACCGGGAGATTAATTATAATCCGGAGGAGGTTGCGGTTACAAATCCGGCAGATCTCATTTATGCCCTGCGTGCGGTCATCAAAAAGCTTACAGAGCTTCATTTAGGGAATCGGGAGCAGCAGGAAAAGTGGCAGAAGCTGCTTCAGGAGCTGCCCGAAGTGCCTCTTGAAGTAAAGAAGGGACATACGGTCATTGCGCCTTGTGAAGAGCCGAAAAACTATGTGAAGATCAATTGTGAGTTTCCGCAGTTATACGGATGCTTTCCTTATCAGGAGATCGGGATTGCCGGGGAGGCAGCAAAGGAGCTGGCTCTTGGACGGGATACCTATTATTATGCCTGGGATTCCGAGGACCAGTTGAATTATGAAGGCTGGATGTACAGTGGAATCTGTGCTGCCAGACTGGGGCTTACACAGGAAGCCTATGCTTTTATGCAGAAGAAGCTTGCAAGTGCACCAAAGCGCTTCCCGGCGTTCTGGGGGCCGGGCTTTGACTACACACCGGACCATAACTGGGGCGTATGTTGAGTGTGAGTATGTGGATGGAAAGCTGACCTATCAAAAGATAAAGAAAAACCAGTAAATACGTGCATTCCGCATACTTACTGGCTGAAATAAAAAAAGCTGATGACGGGAATCGAACCCGTGACCTCCGCCTTACCAAGGCGACGCTCTACCGACTGAGCCACATCAGCATTGGTGTAATCACCGTTTAGTATAGTATCATACAGGTCATTACTTTGTCAATGGATTTTTGTGGAAAAATTTTGAAGAAATTATGCCGGACAAAGATGGTATGGAAATTGGGAGAGAATCAGGGAGAAGAGAACAATATGCAGGAAATTTTGAGCATTCGTGGAAATACTTATATACAGGTACACGACAAAAGACAAGCAACCTATGGAGGCAGCCAGCTCTTTTTTAAGCCGTTAACGGATAAGCGCAGCCGGAGAAAATATGGTGGTGGCTGTGGAATGGTTGCACTGGGGGATTTACTGTTGTATCTGATGGAGAAGGAGACGAAAACATATCAGATCGATGGAATGACTTATCATACTGTATTTCAGGAAAAAGAAGCTTATATGGATTATTTTAATAAGCTGTGCCGGAAGCTTAAATGGTTTCCCTCACGAAATGGAATGTCCGGAATCCTTATGGCAATCCGTTTTAATGCAGTCATGTGGAAAATGCATATGCCGTATCGTGCCAGATGGGGGCTTTTTGAGACGGTCAGGGAAAAGCGTATTGAAAAGATGCTGCGAAAGGATATTCCGGTCATTCTATGCATTCCGCGTGTGTTACTGCCTTGGCAGAAGGAAGATAAGCTGCCGCTTTATATGGAAAGCAATGGCTACATGAAGCAGGCAGATGCCACCCGTGCCCATTATGTGACGATTACCGGCCTTGTAAGTTGTAAGGGAGAAGATTATTACCGGATCTCTTCCTGGGGACGGAAATATTATATTTCCATAAAGGAATACAGAGCCTTTGTGAGAACCCATCTGCTTGGAACCGTGTTGGGGAATATCCTGTATATTACTCCATAGAGAAAGATCAAAAATAAGGCTCATATCGGATACCTGTTTTAGATTATCCGGTATGAGCCTTTGTCATACGTTCCTTTATTCTGATTTCAATCGAAAGATGATCCAATTTTTATTTAACCTGCCGGCTGCTCTGCGGCTGGCTGTTCGCCACCGCCTTCCCCGGCGTTTGCTGCAGCTTCTGCCTGTGCCGCTGCAATGGCATTCTGCTGGGCAGCGGCGATTTCATTGCGCTGCTGTTCAATGATTGCCGCTGCATCCGGATTGGCAAAGAATTCTGCGTTGTGGGGACAGGTTCCGGAGGTGCTCGGAATGGTTACCGTGGTAATGGAACCATCTTCGTTTACAATTTCCTGTGTCTGCGGTTCCTGCTGTTCAGGAAGTGTACTGTCACCGCTCATCAGAGGATCATCGGCAGGAATAACCTCCAATACACCTTCTACCTTGAACGGGCACTGTTCACTGGCAGGAAGGTTCGAATATTGACAGACAGGTCCCTGATAGTGAACATTACAACTTTCGGTCGGTACATTTCCCTCGGCAAAGTATTCGGTCTTTAAGGTACCGTCACATAAGCCGGCAATAGGAAGCTTGCCGGAGCGGGCACATACCGTTGCCTGTACAATTCCGCCTGGCATTGTGAAGGACTGGGACGGCAGCTCCTCATGAATCTTGGACATGGCTGCACGCCATAACTTCTTGGCAAGGTTTCGTTCCTCACCCTTTCGGAGCTTGGTGTTATTGTCATAACCGGTCCAGGTGGTAGCTGTGTAATACGGCGTATAGCCGGAGAACCATACATCGTTGTAATCGGAAGTGGTTCCGGTCTTACCGGCAATTGCCATGCCGCCGAAGTTGACGGAAGCACCGGTTCCCTGGGTAACCACATCCTGCATGGCATCGGTGAGGAGCCATGCGGTCGTTTCCTTGATGACCTGCTTGGCTTCCGGTTCAGTGTTATCGAGAATCACGTTGCCATCATGATCAACGACTTTGGTGTAAAGCTTCGGTTTAATATAAGTACCGCCGTTTGCGATACATGCGTAGGCAGCATTCAGTTCTTCATTCGTGACACCGTGTGTCAGACCGCCGAGAGCGGTAGACTGTTGGATATCGGAGAAGACATAGGTTTTACCGCCATAGGTAATTTCTTCACGATCCACAACGGTTGTGAAGCCGAAATTCTTCAGATAATCATAACCAAGCTGCGGGGTAATCGCGGTAAAGGTCTTGACAGCAACGACATTCATGGAATCAATAATTCCCTGACGGATGGAATTCAGTCCACGGTATTCACTTCCCCACCAGTTGCTGACAGGACGGCCGTTTGCATAATTGAACGGCGCGTCATTCACCATGGTTGCAAGGGTTAAACCGGCACTGTCCAGAGCCGGTGCATAAACAGCAACAATCTTAAAGGTAGATCCCGGCTGGCGGGTGGTATCGGTTGCACGGTTTAAGGTTTTACTTCCTTCCTTGGCACCACGGCCACCGACCATGGCTACAATGTAGCCGGTATGTTGATCCTCAATCGTAAGGGATACCTGCGGCTGGGGAGTTAAGGTGATTTTTTCGTCATAAACCTCACCATCTGTGCCTAAAACAAACTGCTTATAATATTCAATATCTTCATTTGCTGCTTCCTGTGAGTCATAAATCAGGTTGTAGGAAGCATTCTGTTCCTTATAAAAGGCCTGAAGCTTTTCGGTGCTGTAGTTTTCAAAGTCTCCGTTGGACCGCTTGATGGTGAGTGCATAGCTTAACTGCCATCTGGTGTTTTCCGGATAGTTTTCTTCATTGGAGAAAACATCATCACAGATTGCCTGAATGTTCGGATCCTGTGTTGAGTAAATTTTAAGTCCGCCACTGTATAACAGGGTAAACGCCTGTGTCTCATTGTAACCGGCAGCAAGCAGATCATTCATGACATCATCGGTCAGCGCATCCACGAAGTATGTATTGACGAGGGTCTCCTCTACTTCATCGTTGACGATCTGGATACGGGAATAGACATCATCGGCAATGGCTTCGTCATATTCTGCCTGAGAGATATAGCCCTGATCCTTCATGTTATTCAGTACCTTTTCCCGACGCTTGGCGTTTTCATCCGGATGGGAAATCGGATTGAAACGGGACGGGTTCTGGGTGATACCTGCAATTACGGCACATTCGGACAAGGTCAGGTTATTTACCGACTTGTTAAAATAACGAAGAGAAGCCGCCTGTACACCTAAGGTATTCTGACCGAGGTTGATGGTGTTCATGTAGTTTAATAAAACCTCATCCTTGGACATGGTTTTTGTCAGCTCAATCGCAAGATACTGCTCCTGGATCTTACGTTTCATACTGTCTGCCAGACCTTCTTCCTTGGTCCAGTCGGTAAAGACGTTGTTCTTAAGTAACTGCTGGGTGATGGTACTCGCTCCTTCGGTAAAGTGGAAACCGTTGGAAATACCGACATAGGCGGCACGGATAATACCCTTGATATCGATACCGTTGTGCTCATAAAAACGTTCATCCTCGATGGCGACAAAGGCATGAGCCAGATCCTCGGGAATCATATCCCAGGTGACCGGAATACGGTTGGAGTTCTGGGAGATCAGCTTCGCAATCTGGTTGCCTTCGAGGTCGTATACGAAGGTAGAGAAGCCGGTTGGCGTTACCTTGACATTTTCAATACTGGGAGCGGTATCGATGACTCCCTTGAAAATGCCGATTCCGAGACTGGCACCAATGATGCCGCAGGCCAGTACCGCAATCAGAAATAAATTTAAGACTGCCAGCAGTCCCTTCTTTAACAGACGGGTAGAGGTGGCATGCAGGGATTTTTGCTTTTCATGAATCCCTTTTTTCGTATAATTCATTGAATAAACCTCCAAAATAAAAGCAAAGTGTTTTTAGACAATACAAGTAGTATACCAAATTGTGGTACTGAAATAAAGTTTTTTCATTAAGAATTCATAGAAACATAACAATTATTCACATTTTACACAGGTTTTATTCCTTTTTCAAAATACATATGATAAACTATTCAGAGCAAAGCAAAAGAAGAAAGGATCATGTAATTGGCACCAAAAGAGCAGGAATTTTTACCATACCGGGTAGTGGATACGCCGGGATGCGGAGAATATGAAGAAAAGAAGTCCCGTTTCATTGCGCATGTCTATCCGGCACAGTCGGAAGAGGAGGCTATGGGACTGATTGAGCAGACCCGTAAGAAATATTATGATGCCCGTCATAATTGTACGGCATTTATTATAGGAAGAAACAGGGAACTGACAAGATGCAGTGATGATGGGGAACCGAGCGGTACGGCGGGTAAGCCGATGTTAGAGGTCCTTCTTTCCGAAGGAGTTACGAATGTGGTCGTGATCGTGACGCGGTATTTTGGCGGGACACTGTTGGGAACCGGAGGACTTGTGCGTGCCTATACCCAGGCGGTAAAGGAGGGGCTTGCGGATGCCGGAGTGGTCACGATGATCTATGGGGTGTGCTTTACCTTAAAGCTTGCCTACACGGATGTTGGAAAGATCCAGTATCTGCTTGCCAATGAGCAGATTGCAATCGGGGAATCGCGCTATGCGGAAAACGTGGAATTTGATCTTCAGATTCCGAAGGAACGTGCAGAAGAGATCCGCAAGAAGCTGACAGAAGCAACGGCAGGACGCATTCAGATTGAACAGATCTCTGAGGGGTATTATACAGATATTTCTGGTTGACAAATGTTTATCGTGTGAATTAAAGTTAAAACTGGTGACAGAGCTTGTGATCTGCCATACGCAGTTTCGAAAGGTGGTGGTTTTTATGAAGAGTCGAATATTAAGCAGTAATACAGATCTTCCTCCCCATGGGCGGAGCATAAAAATCACATATAAAGGAGATTGCAAATGGAAGAGATCAAGGATTTGGAACTCGTAAAAGAACTGCTTGAAAAGAAGCAGTACACCAAGCTCCGTCAGATGCTGTCGGATAAGAATACCGCCGATATTGCCGTGATTCTGGAGGAGCTTCCGGAGGAAGATCTGTTAAAGATTTTCCGTATTCTGCCCAAAACAATGGCGGCAGATGTATTTTCCTATTTAGAGGTTGATCATCAGCATGAGCTGATTACCAGTATGTCCGAGAAGGATGCTGCCAGCATTATCAATAACCTGATGGCCGATGATGCGACCGACCTTTTAGAGGAAATGCCTGCAAATATTGTTAAGAAAATTCTTGCAAATGCAAGTCCGGATACTCGGAGGGATATCAATCACCTGCTTCGTTATCCGGAGGACTCCGCAGGAAGTATCATGACAGTGGAGTATGTGGATTTAAAGGAATCCATGACCGTAGAGGATGCGATTGAACGGATCCGGAAGGTGGGCGTGGACAGTGAAACCATCAATATCTGTTATGTTTTGGATGCCAAGCGCAAGCTGATCGGTACGGTGGCGCTGCGTTATCTCCTGATCAGTCCGTCCGATGCCGTGATTGGTGAGATCATGCATGAGGACGTGATCTTTATTAATACTCTGATGGATCAGGAAGAGGTTGCCAGACAGTTCCAGAAGTATGACTTTACGGCGATGCCGGTTGTGGATAATGAAGAACGGCTGGTTGGTATTATTACCGTGGATGATATTGTGGATATCCTGCAGGAAGAGGCTACCGAAGATATTGAAAAGATGGCGGCTATCGTCCCGACCGATAAACCTTATATGAAGACTACGGTTTTTGAAACCTGGAAGAAGAGAATTCCGTGGTTATTGCTTCTGATGATTTCGGCAACCTTTACCGGAAGCATCATCACTTCCTTTGAGGATGCGTTAAGTGCCTGCGTGGTGCTGACCGCATATATACCGATGCTGATGGATACCGGTGGAAATGCCGGAGGACAGGCAAGTGTTACGATTATCCGTGGACTTTCTTTGAATGAGATTGAGTTTAAAGATGCATTCCGGGTATTGTGGAAGGAAGCGAGAGTAGCGGTTCTGTGCGGACTCACACTGGCTGCTGCGAACTTTCTGAAACTCCTCATATTTGATCATGTGACGATTGCAGTTGCAACGGTTGTATGTCTGACACTGGTTGCAGCAGTATTTATTGCAAAGGTGATCGGATGCCTTTTGCCGATGCTTGCCAAGAAGATCGGCTTTGATCCGGCCGTTATGGCGAGTCCTTTTATTACAACGATAGTAGATGCGTTGTCTCTGCTGATTTATTTCAGCATTGCAACAGCAGTCATGCATATCTGAAAACAAGCGGCTGGTCTTTGGGGAATGCCCCGGACCAGCCGCTGAATAGTT
>USDI01000017.1 GCA_900553305.1 uncultured Lachnospiraceae bacterium | reverse complement strand
CGGAACGTTGGTGTGCTGATGGCAGCTGCGGTTGCTTTCTGTCTGATAGTCTCACTGTTTGCAGATCGCTTGGTGGCAGTTTCGGGAAGCAGCGCAGCAACGATGGAATATGAAAGTACCTTATTTGATACGTCTGAGATTATGACGGTGAACATTATTATGGACGAGGACCAATGGCAGGAGCTTTTGGACAATGCCATTTCAGAACAATATTATGCATGTGACGTGGAAATCAATGGGAAAACGATTTCCAATGTCGGAATCCGGACAAAAGGAAATACCAGTTTAAGCTCGATCGCAAACGATCCGGATACCGACCGTTACAGCTTTAAGATAAAATTTGATAAATATGTGGACGGGCAGACCTGTATGGGCTTAGATAAGCTCGTCCTCAATAATAATTTCGCAGATGCCACCAACCGGAAGGAAGCGTTGGTTTATGATATGTTTCAGTACCTTGGGGCAGATGCTTCCTTATATCATTATGCCAAAATCAGCGTGAACGGAGAGTACTGGGGAACCTATCTGGCACTCGAAGCGGTTGAGGACAGCTTCAAACTCCGGAATTACGGAGTGTCCGATGGAAAACTGTATAAGCCGGAAACGATGGGAATGGGAAATGACAAGCAAGAAGATGGAGGGAAACCGGATGGAAATCCTCCAGAACGGCCGGATAATGCAGACTTCCCGAGCAGTGAAGCTGAATTTCCGGATTTCCCGGATGACATGGATTTCGGTGATATGCCGGATAGAAATGTAAACACTGATGTGGGTACCAATGCAGATAGCGATACCAGTACATTCGACAGCTCAGAAGGAGATTTGGCAAAAAACAGCAATCTTATGGACAGACCGGAGAGACCACAAGGAGACTTTGATCAAGCCGATATGGATGAAAAATTCAGGAATCCACAAGGCGGTCACGATGACTTTGGCAGCTTCGGCAACCGCAACGGTGGTGCAGACCTCAATTATGTCGATGATGACGCAGACAGCTACAGTACCATCTGGGACGGCGCAGACGGCAAGGTTACGGACAGCGATAAGGAACGGGTAGTTACCGCAATTAAGAATATCAATGAGGGAACGGACCTTACAACATACCTTGACGTGGACAATATTCTGAAATATATGGCAGTACATAAATTTGTCGTAAATCTGGACAGCTTAAGCGGCAATATGGCGCACAACTTCTATTTGTATGAAAATGACGGGCAGTTGAACATCATCCCGTGGGATTATAATCTTTCCTTTGGGGGAATGACGAACGGTGGAATGGGCGGCGGTCCGGGAAGAGAGTCCACGGAAAGCAGCGGGGCAACCAGCATGATTAACGATCCGATTGATACACCGTTTGACGGAACGGACTTCTTTGATGCATTACTGGAAAACGAAGAATATCTTGCACAGTACCACGAATATCTTCGACAGCTGGCAGAAGAATATGTGCAGGGCGGCAGGTTACAGGAAGTGTGGGAGCGTCTGGATGCACAGACGGATGAACTGATTGAGACCGATCCGACCGCATTTTATACCGCAGCCGAATATGAAGAAGCAAAGGAGACGTTATGGACGGTTCTGCAGTTGCGGGCAGAAAGTGTGTTGGGACAGTTAGATGGTACGATTCCTTCTACCGATGACGGACAGCAGAATGCGCAGGATACGTTAATTGATGGAAGCGCAATTGATCTGTCCGTCATGGGAGAATTTAATCATTAGATCGTTTCTTCAAAAGCAATTGATTTTGCGGCAAGAAACTGGGTAATGTACTGATCCCAGAGCTTTTCTGCCGATTTATCCATGACAAAGCTGTGATAGGATACCGCAGTAATGAGCGTAAGAGTGCCCTCCTGATATTTGATATTCAGGACCAGTTGGTCAAGCTCTTCGGGCAGGGCGTCATGCTCTTTGTTAAAGCGTTCGGAAGCAAAGAGTGCTTTGATCTTATCCGGTTTCAGATAGAGTGTAAAATGGAAGCGCACAGGAGTCCTCTTTCCACGGATGAACTGGAAACAAAGCTCCTGTAAGTCCTTCCAGCAGGAAAACTGATAGGAAGCTTCCTCATCCGGCGTATTCACATCTCCCTTGTAAAAGGCGGGAACAATATGTCCGTCAATGGTGAAGGTGTTATACGTCATAATGGAAGCTTCCGCCAGTAAAAAATCCTCAAAGCAGTCGGATTTTAATAAAATTCCCATAAAGTTTTTGGTTTCGGTAATTTTCAGTGCTTTCACAAATACCTCTTACTATCGTATTGGAACTATTCGGCTTTGAAGCGTTCTGCCTGTTCGGTGATCAGGGCATGATCTTCAAAGTAGTTGATCTTCATGGAATTCTTTACATCAGCGAGTGTCTGTGCGGCTACCTTTTCTGCTTCAATGGAGCCCTTGTGAAGAATTTCATAGACAGCAGGAATGTCCTTTTCCCATTCCTTACGGCGTGCACGGATCGGCGCCAGTTCCTCCTGAAGAACGTTGTTCAGGAACTTCTTCACCTTCACATCGCCTAAGCCGCCTCTCTGATAATGTTCCTTTAATTCATCTAAATTCGCATATTCCGGAAGGTATTCTGCGAACTGCTCATCCTTACAGAAGGCATCCAGATAAGTAAATACCGTATTGCCCTCAATATGTCCCGGGTCGGAAACCTGTAAATGGGTAGGATCGGTATACATGGACATGATTTTCTTGCGAACCTCTTCTTCCGTATCGGAAAGATAGATGCAGTTGCCAAGGGACTTGCTCATCTTGGCCTTGCCGTCTGTACCGGGGAGACGCAGGCAGGCCTTGTTATCCGGTAAAAGGATTTCCGGCTCAACTAAGGTTTCTCCATAAACGGCATTGAATTTGCGGACGATTTCCTTTGTCTGCTCAAGCATCGGAAGCTGATCCTCACCAACCGGAACGGTGGTTGCCTTGAATGCCGTGATGTCGGCAGCCTGACTGATCGGATAGGTAAAGAATCCAACCGGGATGCTGGCTTCAAAGTTACGCATCTGGATTTCGGACTTCACAGTAGGATTACGCTGCAGCCGGGATACAGTAACCAGATTCATATAATAGAAGGACAGCTCACAAAGCTCCGGAATCTGTGATTGGATAAACAGGGTGGATTTCTCAGGATCGAGACCACAGGATAAATAATCAAGTGCGACTTCAATGATGTTCTGACGAACCTTCTCCGGGTTCTCAGCGTTATCGGTGAGTGCCTGTGCATCCGCAATCATAATGTAAATGCTGTCATATTTGCCGGAGTTCTGTAGCTCGACACGTCTGCGGAGAGATCCTACATAATGACCCACATGAAGTCTTCCGGTAGGACGGTCTCCTGTCAGAATAATTTTTGACATAATTTGTTCCTCATTTCTTTTATAAGATAAAGCTCATCATAACGATTTTAAGCTTTTTTAATTATACACCATATCTGTTCAAAATCCTATTGCTTTTTTCTGTGGAAAAGGAAGGGAAGCGGAAAGCCAAAATACATTGCATTTGTGCGTAAAAAACTATATTATAATAAGAAAGTCAAAAGTCAGAAATAATCAGACTTAATTATGGAGGACAGCATGAAGGCTTGGAAACATGTTTTTCAGGAAATGACTTATGTCAGGATACTTGCATTGGGATATCTGGCGGTCATTTTGTTGGGAGCTGCTTTATTGACATTGCCCATTGCTTCGGCAAACGGAAAGAGTATCGGGTATTTTCAGGCATTGTTTACCGCAACGAGTGCCACTTGCGTGACGGGGCTTGTGGTGCTTGATACAGGGACTGCATTCAGCGTTTTTGGACAGATTATAATATTGCTAATGATACAGGTTGGGGGACTGGGATTTATGTCTCTTGGAGTTTTACTGGCATTATGTATGCATAAACAGATTTCACTGCGTACCAGAGGCCTTCTGCAGGAAAGCATGAATTCAATGCAGATAGGAGGCGTCGTCCGGTTGGTAAAAACTGCCCTGTGCGGGACGATGATTATTGAGGGAGCAGGAGCGGCACTTTTGGCATTTCGGTTTATTCCGGTGTTTGGTCCGGTGAAAGGCATCTACTTTAGTATTTTTCATTCTATATCTGCATTTTGTAATGCAGGATTCGACCTTATGGGTGGGTACTCTGGAGAATATTCTTCCTTTGTTGCTTTTGAGGATGATATTTTGATTAATGCTGTGCTGATGCTTCTCATCATTCTTGGCGGTATAGGTTTTTTTGTCTGGCAGGACATTATGAAAAAGAAACTGGCATTCCGTAAGTATGTTCTGCACACGAAGCTGGTTTTGTGTTCTACTTCTTTCCTCATTCTTTTTGGAACCCTGCTGTTTTATTTTTTTGAAAGGAAGAATCTGCTACAGGGAATGAGCGGCAAAGAACAGATTTTGGCAGTTTTGTTTTCTTCAGTGACGGCAAGAACGGCCGGATTCAATACAATAGATACCGGAGGTTTGACAACCGCTTCTAAATTGTTTAACGGTGTCTTAATGTTTATCGGAGGAAGTCCCGGATCCACTGCTGGTGGAGTGAAGACAGTAACTGTTATGGTTTTGTTGACGTATGTCTGGAGCAGTCTGAGAGGACAAAAGGGAATCCAGATTATGGGAAGAAGACTGGAGGAGGATGCAGTCAAAAAGGCAAGTAATGTTTTACTGATCAGTCTGATTCTGGCAGTTATGTCCGTCATAGCTATTAGTTATATACAACCGCGGCTTCCAATTGAGGATGTGATATTTGAGGTGCTATCAGCAATTGGTACAGTCGGTATGAGCACCGGAATTACGAGAAAATTGAACAGTGCATCGCAAATTATTATTATCTTGCTGATGTATTGTGGACGAATTGGAAGTATGTCTTTTGCCCTGTCTTTCACGGAACGCAGGAAAACCACAAGTACCCAGTTCCCGGAAGAAAAAATTATTATAGGATAGGGCAGTAAAGAATAGAAAGAGGTAAACAGAATGAAATCAATATTAATTATCGGACTAGGAAGATTTGGACAGCATTTATGCAGAAAGCTGGCAGAACGTGGCAACCAGATTATGGTGATTGATGAGAAGGAAGAAAATGTGGAAGCAGTGATGTCTTTGGCTGCAAGTGCACAGATTGGTGACTGTACAAAGGAGGCAGTATTGGACAGCCTTGGAATTAATAATTTTGATATCTGTTTTGTGTGTATCGGCACTAATTTCCAAAGCAGTCTGGAAATTACTTCTCTTTTGAAGGAGAAAGGGGCAAAATATGTGGTTAGCAAGGCCACACGTGATATTCATGCAAAATTCCTGTTGAAAAATGGGGCAGATGAGGTAGTTTATCCGGATCGGGATATTGCGGAGAAAACAGCCATGCGTTACAGTGCAGGTCATGTCTTTGACTATATTGAATTAAATAGTGAATATTCAATATACGAAATTCCAGTAGCTGCTATATGGGTTGGTAAGACGATAAGAGAAGTCAATTTTCGCGTGAAATATAAGATCAGTATTCTTGGAATCCGTCAGGGGGATGAGACAAGCCTGCTTCCGATGGCTGATCACGTTTTCAATGAGCATGAGCACTTAATGGTAGTCGGTAAAATTGAAGATTTAGAGAGACTTTTGAAAAAGCTGGATCATTAGTCAGGGCAGGAAAGAATTTTCTTTCCTGCCTTTGTCTTAAGTAAACCATCTGCCGGTTGCTCCACAGGGAAGCACCAGTCCGTTTGAGGAAACCGGCAGTCCGATTTCGGAGGACTGTACCTCACCGCCGCGCTTTTTCTGAATGACGGTGCTTAACATATAGCTTAATACGGCAGGCTGAAGTCCCGTCGTATAGGAGTTAATGAGGAAAAACAGTGCGTCATCACTTAAGAGCTGCGCTGCAAGTTCCACAAAGGGATAAATGCTTTCCTCAATCTTCCAGATTTCTCCCTTGGGACCGCGTCCATAGGAGGGAGGATCCATAATGATTCCATCGTATTTGTTGCCGCGGCGGATCTCACGCTCTACGAACTTTACGCAGTCATCCACCAGCCATCGGACCGGGGCATCCTCTAAGTGGGAAGCTGCCGCATTTTCCTTTGCCCAGGTGACCATGCCCTTGGAAGCGTCAACATGGGTAACGCTCGCTCCGGCACTTGCAGCTGCGAGGGTAGCACCACCGGTATAGGCAAAGAGATTCAACACCTTCACAGGACGTCCTGCCTCCCTGATGCGTTCACTGCACCAGTCCCAGTTGACCGCCTGCTCAGGGAAAAGCCCGGTGTGCTTGAAGCTGAACGGCTTTAACCGGAAATTCAGTTCGCGGTAAGAGATGGTCCATTCTTCCGGCAGCTTAAAAAATTCCCATTCACCGCCGCCTTTGGAGCTGCGGTGATAATGTCCGTTTAAGCGGTTCCATTCAGGAACGGTTTTTTCGGTTTTCCAGATGACCTGCGGATCCGGACGAAGGAGGATGTACCTGCCCCAGCGCTCCAGCTTTTCCCCACAGGAGGTATCTATTACTTCATAATCTTTCCAATGATCTGCAATCCACATATTTGGCTCCTTCTGCCTCTTTCTAATAAGAAAATAAGTGATTTCATGATTATCTGCTTATGATGAATACTGTGCTTTACTCATGAATTCGCACTTCGTGCTTTACATCCTGCTTCGCAGGATATTCGTTTCACTCATTACATCATATATGTAATTTGGGCAAAAAAGCAAGGTTTTTATTTGAATTTCACTTGCAATGTGATATGATGTGTAACAGTTCAGCCAATCCGTACCAACCGGCAGCTTATGAATGGGTCTGGCTGTATAAGAACGTAATCCGGACAGGATGAATTACTGAACAGTTATATTTGGAGGATGAGATGAACAGAGCATATTTACAGGATAAACAGAGGGTTGTGATCAAGATTGGAACATCTACAATCACGCACACGGATACCGGACACTTAAATCTGGTAAAGCTTGAAAAATTCGTGAGGATTCTTACTGATATTCATAATCAGAACAAGGAGCTTATCATTGTGTCTTCCGGAGCAATCGGAGCCGGAAGAAAGGCACTCGGTATTCAGGGGAAGCCCTCCACCCTGCCGATGAAACAGGCTTGTGCAGCAGTTGGACAGGCGAGGCTGATGATGATTTATCAGAAGCTTTTTGCAGAATATAATCAGACTATTGCCCAGATTCTGGTTACAAAGAACGTGGTTACGAACGGAATCAGCCGGATTAACGCAGTTAATACCATACAGGAGCTGCTTACCATGGGAGTGATTCCAATTGTGAATGAAAACGATGTGGTTTCCACAGATCAGATTCTGGATGGGAATTTTGGGGATAATGATACCCTGTCCGCACTTGTTGCCAAAATGATAGGAGCCGATCTGCTGATTCTGCTATCTGATATTGACGGGCTTTATACCGATGATCCAAGAAGCAATCCGGACGCCCGGTTTATCAGCTGCGTGGAAAAGATTGATGATGATCTGCTTTCCTGCGCCAAGGGACCTGAAAGCGCGTTTGGCACAGGTGGCATGACAACGAAGCTTGCAGCTGCAGAGATTGCGAACGAAGCCGGAACGGATATGGTAATTGCCAATGGTGACGATCCGGTGAATGTCATCCGTATTCTGGAGGGCAAAGAGGTCGGAACCCTGTTTAAGGCATAGAGGAAATGAGAGGAAGGACGGAACAGTTAAGAGAGGAATAAATAAAAAGAAATGATGCAGTTGATAGAAAGCGTGGAGCGTTCACAGATTTTTACCATGATCCTTGCAGCTATTCTGCTGGTGGTTCTCGTACTTCTGATTTTCTTTCTCCTACGTAGAAGAAGACCGAAGACGCGGAGCTACGATGAAATGGAAGGGCACGAATTTGAATATTTCTGTGCCGATCTTCTGGAAAAGCGTGGCTTTGAAGAGGTGGAGGTCACGAAAGGAAGCGGAGACTATGGGGTGGACATTCTTGCGGAAAAGGATGGTGTCACCTATGCCATCCAGTGTAAGCGGTACGATGGACCGGTCGGCGTGAAAGCGGTGCAGGAGGCTTATGCCGGACGGGACTATTATGACCGTATGGTGGGAGCGGTACTGACGAACCAGTACTTCACCACTCCGGCTGTCGAAGCAGCGAAGAAACTCAAAATTTTGCTGTGGGATGGTGGATATTTGGAGAGCATGATGGAGGAAGAATAAAGATGGCGGGGGCTATGGCAGCCTCCGCCATAAGTTTTTCTTTTATATAAAGTAATTTCTAAAAATAAGCAGCCTAAGAATAAGCAGTTCTTAAGAATTAATCAAGCTGATGAATAAACAATCCGCTTCGGAGCTTTGGCTCGAACCAGGTGGACTTCGGCGGCATCAAAAGGCCGGCATCCGCAACATCGAGCAGCTCCTGAATGGAGGTTGCATACATGGAGAACGCAACGGTGCAGTCCTCAGCAACACGCTTTTCCAGTTCGGAAAGTCCGCGGATTCCTCCAACGAAGTCGATGCGGTGGTCCGTTCTGGGATCTGCAATCAGAAGAACCGGTCCTAGCAGGTTGTTCTGCAAAATCGAAACATCTAATCCTTCTACCGGATCCTCCACAAGTAAACGTTTGTCTGCGGTAAGCTTGTACCAGCCATCATTTAAGTACATACCGAAAGTGCCTTTTTCTTCCGGGGCAAACGGTGTTTTGCCAAGATAGGAAACTGTAAATCCGGCATTCCGGACAGCTTCTAAAAAGGCTTCCTTCGTCATACCGGCCAGATCCTTTACCACGCGGTTATAAGGCATGATGTAAAGCTGGTCATCCGGGAAAAGCACGGAAAGGAAACGGTTGAATTCCTCGTCACCGGTGTAGCAGGGATGCTCCTTACGGCGTTTTAAGCCAACTTTTACAGCAGAGGCACAGCGGTGATGACCGTCTGCAATATAAGTGGAAGGAATGGCAGCGAAAGCCTCTTCCAGTTCTTTAATGACACTATCGTCAGAAATCACCCAGGTACGGTGCGTAATGCCATCCGTAGAAGTAAAGTCGTATACAGGTGTCTTTTTCTTTTCTGCTTTCACAATCTGATTGATGGCATCCACGGAACGGTACACTAAGAAAATCGGACCGGTCTGTGCATTCGTGCGGTCTACGTGGTTGATGCGGTCGATTTCCTTTTCTTCCCGGGTGTTTTCATGCTTCTTAATAATGCCGTTCACATAGTCATCGATGGAGGAACAGGCTACAATACCGGTCTGGGAACGGCCGTTCATCGTAAGCTCATAAATATAGAAGCAGGGTTTGTCTTCCATCAGAAAAGAGCCGTCTGCAATCATTTCTTCTAAGGTTTCCCGGGCTTTTTCATAAACACAGTCATCATAAGTATCGACCGAATCGTCAAACTGGGTCTCGGCACGGTCAATTTTTAAAAAAGAAAGAGGCTCCCTGCTTACTTCCACGCAGGCTTCTTTCCGGTTGTATACATCATAGGGCAGTGCTGCAATCCGGTCTGCAAGGGCAGGCTCTGGACGGACACTCTGAAAAGGGGTAATCTTTGGCATAAATTTTCTCCTTTGTATTTGTGTAACAGATGTTTGATTCGTATTCCATAGTTTTTTTCGTGCAATGATTATAGTATAATAAGGTTATCAATGAGTGTCAACAAAGCAAGAGACATACGTGAAAGAGGTATGAGACCATGGCGAAGAATGATAAAACAAATGTAATGCGTGTTCTGGAACAGCATAAAATCCCCTATGAAGGACATAACTATCTGGATTCCGGTGCAGTCAGCGGAACCGAAGTGGCAGCAGCGTTAAACGAGGATCCCGAGGTGGTATTCAAAACACTGGTTACGGTCGGAAAGACAGGAAATCATTATGTGTTCCTCGTGCCGGTAGAGAAGGAACTGAATCTCAAAAAAGCGGCAGCAGCCGTTGGAGAGAAAAATATTGAGATGATTAAGTCTAAGGAATTATTACCGCTTACGGGATACATTCACGGTGGCTGTTCTCCGATTGGAATGAAAAAGCAGTTCCAGACCGTGATCCATGAAAGCGCGTCTACGTTGGAAAAGATCTTTTTCAGCGGCGGCAAGATCGGTTTTCAGGTCGAGGTACGAGTAGAGGACTTGAAGAAAGTCTTGAAGTTTGATTTCGCAGATATTGTGAATTAAATATGAAAACAGGAAGGATATAGACAACAGACCATAAGCTATGAAACAGTAGCTTTGTGAAGAAAGTTCTGAGCCGATACAATTGTTGCTGGAATGAGGTGCGAGTGAATAACAGCATATAAATTGACAAAAAATTTACAGAATCCTGTTTGTAATAGATACGGGTGACTTGATATGATAAAAAGAGGTGAAAGAAATGGCAGCAGAAACAACAGATAAGAAAAAGGTGCTCAAAGAATACCTGTGGATTACGTTTGCAGTAATCATCATGGATATTGGAATTTATGTGTTTAAGTTCCCCAACAACTTTTCCTTTGGCGGAGTTTCCGGTATGGCGGTCGTGATTTCCAATTTCACGAGTTTTTCCGCTTCCCAGATTAACCTGGTGATTAACCTGTTACTGCTGGTACTGGGATTTGCTGTTTTAGGGAAGAATTTCGGGGTGAAAACGGCGTATGTAACCGTACTTTCTTCCCTTTTACTGAATGTATTTGAAGTGGCTTTTCCAATGGAAGCGCCCCTTACGAACGAGATCATGCTGGAGCTATGCTTTGCCATTCTGCTTCCGGCGATTGCGTCTGCCCTTTTGTTCTATGAGAATGCGTCGGGCGGCGGTACAGACATCATTGCCATGGTGATCCGGAAGTATTCCACGATGAATGTTTCCATGGCTCTGCTTTGGACAGACCTTGTTGTGGTTGTCTGTGCATTTCTGGTGTTCGATACGGTGACCGGACTTTGTTCTATCTTAGGACTTCTGGCGAAATCACTGGTTATTGACAAATTCATCGAACGTATGAAGCTCAACAAATATTTTACGATTGTATCCACGAACCCGGATCCGATCTGCCATTATATCACGCATGACTTACACCACAGTGCGACCACCTATCATGCAGAGGGAGCCTATTCCCATAAAGACCGTGTGATTATTCTTACGGTAGTGGATGTGAAGCAGGCCATTTATCTCGAACGTTTTATTAAAAAGAATGAGCCAAGCGCCTTTATCATGGTGACGAAGAGCAGCGAGATCGTCGGAAAAGGCTTTACGAGTTATATCTAAAATACGGAGGAAATACGATGAGTGGACAAAACACTCTTTTACCAAACTTAAAAATGAATGGAAGAAAAGAGTATGTGAAGCAGGCAGATATCAATCATCTGGTAAAGGGAGTCGCGCTTCTGGCAGGAGGAATACTGGCAGCATCCTGCATTACGACAGAGCTGGCTTTTCCGGTAAGAGGCTTCCTGTTTTGTGCCGGAGCAGCCCTGTGCGTCATCGGAGTTCCGTTTTTGATGAAGTTTTATAGGGAAGTTAAGGCTTTTAAAGAATATGTTCCACAGTGGGACAAGGGACGCGGCATTTTTGACCGGATGGCCAAGGAGCTGAATGCCTGGTACGAAGAGGGAGAAGAACCGGTAAGCTGTGATGGCGATACCCATTATTATTTAAAGCTGCAAAGGGACCGGCTGGAGGACAAGGGACTGCGGATGCAGAACGTGGTTCGTCCGGTGAAGGGAAAAAGCTTTGGAACCGCAGCCTTTTCCCGGAAGTCAGCATGGTACACCACGGACATGCTCTACGAAGAGATCAGCAGGGAGCTTCGGTTTTTAAAAGGGACAGAGCCTTTGTATCAGCGTCAGGTGGAACAGGTGATGTATGAAATTGTGGTTCATACACCGAATGAAAAAGAGATGGATCATCTGATGATTACCTGTCCGAACTGTGGGGCTGTCAGCCCGGTGGCTCAACTGGTAGAAGGGTGCCGGTATTGCGGAACCCGGTTCCATATGAAGGATCTTTTCCCAAGAGTAGTGAATACATACTTCATCCGCACAACATCCATTATGAAGCATACGACGAATCAGCGTAGAATCATGGGGATTCTGATGCTGGTCATGCTGCTTGTGAGTATGCCGGGAGCAATGATTTCCAGTGAGGGCGTGATCCCGATTGCACTGTTTACGGCTTATCTGACAGCACTCATTTGTGGAGGAGTCGGAGGATTCATGATTACCTCTTTTATGATGATCGGGTCTTTATTTCAACGGGATGGTATGAAGTATCTTCCACTGTTCCGGACTCTGAGGTCCAGAAGCCGGATCAAAGGAATGATGAAGCGGATGGATCTGAACTTTTCTTATGAAAAATTTGAAGGACAGATGGTTGCGCTGATCCGGATGGCGGTTTTTGCGAAAGAGCCACAGAACCTCACGGCTTATTGTGGAGGAAAAAGAGACGAGCGTTTTACAGACATCATAGAGATGACCTATACGAACGGAATGTGCCTGCAAAAGGTCCGTCAGAATGGCAATGTACTCCATTTAACGCTCCGTACCTGGTGGATCAACTACAGTGAGATAAATGGAAAGATTGTCAAGACCGGAGATCTTATTGATGCGACCTTTGCAAAGAATGTTGCCCGCAGGGAGACACCCGGCTTCTCGATCACCTCCGTAAACTGCCACAGTTGTGGAGGAAGTTTTGATGCGGTCCGCCAGCGTAACTGCCCGTACTGCGGAACCGAGTATCGCATGGAAGACGACTACTGGGTAATTGAAGATATGAAACTTGTGAGATAATTATGGGGAACAATGAAAAATGGTGTATAAGATTAGGATAAGGAGATTTTGATGGAAACGTTTACTTTAAATGAGATGCAGAAAATGCAATCTGCCCAGCTTTAATGATAGCCTGAATTTCAAAAGTATCTATATTCAGGAGCACACAATCTGCCTGCTTTCCGACTTCAATGCTTCCGAGACGATCAGAGACACCGATGGAGCAGGCGGGATTATAAGAGGCACAACGAACAACAGTTTCTAAGGGGATTCCCACAGAGACTGCTTTTTTCATGCAATCCATCAGATTGGTTACAGAGGCGGCAATTGTGCCATCCGGCAGAGTGGCAAGGTGCCCCTTCACATCGACCGGCTGACCGCCCAGTTCATAGTGACCGTCGGGCAATCCGGTTGCGCGCATACTGTCACTGATGAAGACGATGCGTTCCTTTCCGAACATCTGGAGGCTGGCTTTCATGACCGCCGGGTGAATGTGAACACCGTCACAGATCATTTCCACAAATACTTCCGGATGTTCAAAGGCTGCGCCGATCGGTCCGGGATTCCGGTGATGGAGCGGACTCATCGCATTAAACAGATGGGTCAGATGGTCGGCACCTGCATCAAAGGCGCGGGAAGCCGTATTATAATCGGCAGCCGTATGACCGACAGAAATATGCACCCGGTCAGAAAATTCCCGAATAAAGGAAAGGGCAGAGTCTGTTTCGGGCGCCATGGTAATGATCTTGAGCAGTCCGTCCGAGGCCTCCCACAATTTTTCAAATAATGCGGCAGACGGAGGCACGATATTAGATTCCTTCTGTGCACCCTTTTTCGCAGGAGAAATAAACGGTCCTTCCAAATGGATGCCAACGAGTTCTGCACATGACGAAGAAAACGATGATGATGTGGGCGATGCTGTGAGGAACCGGGGGCGGCGCGCATATTCCGCAGCCGTTTTACAGATGTTAAGGAGCTGATCTTCCGGCAATGTCATGGAAGCCGGACAGATACTGGTAATGCCGTGCAGCAATTCATAATGTCCGAGCTTTTGCAAACCTTCCAATGAGCCGTCACTAAAGTCTGCTCCGTCCCCGCCGTGAAAGTGAATATCAATCAGTCCGGGGATGACGTAGCAGTGGGAAGCATCGAGAATGTTTCCATCCGATGACGAATCGGCAAAACGAGTTTCTTCTATATATATAGTGTCCGGATAGAATCCTTTATCAAGGGAATGAACCAGACCGTTTTTAATAATCATAACGATACTCCTTCTTCATTTTATAGCTTTATTATGAACGTATTACGTCATGTGTGCAATCCCATTTTAGCTGCCATGCATATGAGAAAAAGATCCGGTGGCTCTTTTTTGATTGTACAGATGTGAAAATTAGAATTCGCAAAAAAAATTCACAAAAATTTTTTAAAAATTTCTTGCATATTCCCCAAACATCATGTATACTAGCAATTGTTGTGGCATGATAGCGTTGAAGCGTGAGGTTGCTGCAGGGCCGAAAGGTACTGCAGGTTTTCCGTGGAGCGAATGTCAAGAGGCCATGCAAATGGCCAAAGAACCTGACGGCAAGTCACTGTACAAACAATTTGTCTGCAAGATCGCAGAGACACGGGCGTTAAGCGTGCCGGACATAAGAGCGCGGAAATCCGCGCATTGACTTATGAAAAGGCAGGACACGCACGGAAGAGTGTACAGTCACCGCTTGTCGTACTTCTGAGGAATTTCATTCCTATATTAAAAAGTGCGAAAAGGAGGCGACTTTTTTTATGGCAAGTCAAGTAATGAGAATCACACTCAAGGCTTACGATCATCAGTTAGTAGATGCATCTGCCAAGAAAATCATCGAAACAGTTAAGAAGAACGGATCTCAGGTAAGCGGACCGGTACCTCTTCCTACCAAGAAGGAAGTTGTTACTATTTTAAGAGCGGTTCATAAGTACAAAGATTCCAGAGAACAGTTCGAACAGAGAACCCACAAGAGACTGATCGATATCATTACACCGACACCTAAGACGGTTGAAGCATTACAGAGATTGGAAATGCCCGCTGGTGTTAGCATTGACATCAAGATGAAGAACAAATAATCATCCGATGCAATGAAGACATAGGAAGTGCAAACTTCCAGAACAATTTAACCCCTACACTAGAATGACCCGATCGGGTCCGCTGTAGAATCAAATGGAGGTAAAGAAATGAAAAAAGCTATTTTAGCAACAAAAGTCGGAATGACTCAAATCTTCACAGAGGACGGATCTTTAGTTCCCGTAACGGTACTTCAGGCTGGACCTTGTGTAGTAACACAGGTTAAGACCGCAGAGAATGACGGTTACAGCGCAGTACAGGTTGGCTTCGTTGACAAGAAGGAAAGAATCGTCAACAAGGACAAGAACGGAAAGAAAGAAATCGTTCACAGACATGGCGTAAACAAGGCTCTGAAAGGACACTTCGATAAGGCAGGCGTTTCCTGCAAGAGATATGTCAGAGAGTTCAGACTTGACAACGCAGAGGAATATACACTTGGAAGCGAGATCAAAGCTGATGTATTTGCAGCTGGAGACAAAATTGATGCATCCGCTATTTCCAAAGGTAAAGGATTCCAGGGTGCAATCAAGAGACATGGACAGCACAGAGGTCCTATGGCTCACGGTTCTAAATTCCATCGTCATCAGGGTTCCAATGGTGCCTGCTCTTCACCCAGCCGTGTATTTAAGGGCAAGGGAATGCCGGGACATATGGGTTGCGTAAAAGTAACTGTACAGAATCTTGAAGTTGTAAGAGTTGATGCAGAAAACAACCTTCTTCTTGTAAAGGGTGCTGTACCGGGACCTAAGAAAGCTTTAGTAACTGTAAAAGAAACAGTTAAGGCTAATGCATAATTGAGAGGATGAAAGGAGGACCATTCAGATGGCAAAAGTATCTGTTTATAATATGGAAGGCAAGGAAGTTGGCACAATTGAATTAAACGATGCGGTGTTTGGTGTTGAAGTAAACGAACATCTTGTACACATGGCAGTTGTACAGCAGCTTGCAAATAACCGTCAGGGAACACAGAAGGCAAAGACACGTTCTGAAGTATCCGGTGGCGGAAGAAAACCTTGGAGACAGAAAGGAACCGGTCATGCAAGACAGGGTTCAACAAGATCTCCCCAGTGGACCGGAGGCGGCGTTGTGTTCGCTCCCGTACCGAGAGATTACTCCTTCAAGATCAATAAGAAGGAAAAGAGAGCAGCATTAAAGTCTGTTCTTACAAGCAGAGTTCTTGATAACAAGCTGATCGTTGTAGACGAGCTCAAGTTTGACGAAATCAAGACCAAGAAGTTCCAGGCAGTTATGGACAATCTCAAAGTTAAGAAGGCATTAGTTGTAATTGCTGATAACGATGAAAAGGTTACCATGTCTGCAAGAAACATCCCTACCGTTAAGACAGCATTAGTTAACTCCATTAATGTTTATGATATCTTAAAGGGTGACACACTGGTTCTTACCAAGGACGCAGTAGCAAAGATTGAGGAGGTGTATGCATAATGGCAGCAGTTAATTATTATGACGTAATCCTTAAGCCGGTTATTACTGAAAAGAGTATGGCTGGTATGGGCGACAAGAAGTACACATTCTTAGTTCATCCCGAAGCTAACAAAACAATGATCAAGGAAGCTGTTGAAAAAATGTTCGAAGGAACCAAGGTTAAGAAGGTAAACACCATGAACCTTGAAGGAAAGAACAAGAGACGTGGTCTGGTAGTTGGAAAGACTGCTAAGTCCAAAAAAGCAATCGTATGGTTGACCGAAGACAGCAAGGACATTGAGATCTTCGCAGGTTTATAAGATAAGCGGAGAAGATATGCACAAACAAGTGCGATAAGAAATGTAGAACTCGAAAGGAGACAGAATCATGGGAATTAAAACATATAATCCCTATACACCTTCCAGAAGAAATATGACTGGTTCTGATTTTTCAGAAATCACCAAGAAGACTCCTGAAAAATCTTTGTGTGTATCCTTAAAGAAGAACTCTGGACGTAATAACCAGGGTAAGATCACAGTAAGACATCGTGGAGGCGGTACCAGAACTCAGTACAGACTGGTAGACTTCAAGAGAAATAAAGACGGTATTCATGCAACGGTACTTGGTATTGAGTATGATCCGAACAGAACAGCAAACATCGCTTTAATCTGTTATGAAGACGGAGAAAAGGCATATATCCTTGCTCCCGAAGGATTAACCGATGGCATGCAGGTTATGAATGGACCTGATGCAGAAGTAAGAGTAGGTAACTGCTTACCTTTATCTGCAATTCCTGTTGGTACTCAGGTACACAACATTGAATTATATCCTGGTAAGGGCGGACAGATGGTTCGTTCCGCAGGAAACAGCGCACAGCTCATGGCTAAGGAAGGAAAGTATGCAACACTTCGTCTTCCCTCCGGTGAAATGAGAATGGTGCCGATCGTTTGCAGAGCAACCGTTGGTGTTGTCGGAAACGTAGATCATAGCCTTGTTAAGATCGGTAAGGCAGGACGTAAGCGTCATATGGGTATTCGTCCTACTGTCCGTGGTTCCGTTATGAACCCGAATGACCATCCTCATGGTGGTGGTGAAGGTAAGACTGGAATCGGACGTCCCGGTCCATGTACACCTTGGGGCAAGCCCGCTCTTGGTTTGAAGACACGTAAGAAGAAAAAAGCTTCTAACAAGTTGATTGTAAGAAGAAGAGACGGCAAGGCCATCAAATAATAAGGAGGAGAGAAAATGGCTAGATCACTGAAAAAAGGACCTTTCGCAGACGCAAGCCTGTTAAAAAAGGTAGATGCAATGAATGCAGCAGGACAGAAGCAGGTTATTAAGACCTGGTCCCGTCGTTCTACAATCTTTCCCTCTTTTGTGGGACTGACATTTGCAGTACACGACGGAAGAAAGCACGTTCCTGTATATGTAACAGAGGATATGGTTGGACATAAGCTCGGTGAGTTTGTGGCAACCAGAACTTATAGAGGACACGGAAAAGACGAAAAGAAGTCTAAAGTAAGATAAGGAGGTTTTCATCATGGCAAAAGGACATAGATCCCAAATTAAAAGAGAAAGAAACGCGCAGAAAGATTTAAGACCTTCAGCTAAGTTATCTTACGCAAGAGTGTCAGTTCAGAAAGCATGTTTCGTTTTAGATGCCATCAGAGGCAAAGATGTGGAAACAGCACTGGGAATTCTCGAATACAACCCCAGATATGCTTCTGCATTAATCAAGAAGTTATTGGAATCCGCTCGTGCAAATGCTGAGTATTTGTACAGCCAGGACCCTACAAAGTATCCGAATCCGGAAAACCTTTATGTTGCAGAATGTTATGCAAATAAAGGACCTACAATGAAGAGAGTACAACCCAGAGCACAGGGAAGAGCTTATCGTATCGAGAAGAGAATGAGCCACATTACTGTAGTGCTTGATGAAAGATAGAAGGAGGACGATTTAATGGGACAGAAAGTTAATCCTCACGGCATAAGAGTCGGTGTTATTAAGGATTGGGATTCTAAGTGGTACGCAGAAGACGAATTCGCAGATTTTCTCGTAGAAGATCACAAGATTCGTGAGTACCTTAAGAAGAAGTTATACAGCGCAGGAGTTTCCAAGATCGAGATCGAAAGAGCTTCTGACAGAGTAAAAGTTATCATCTATACCGCAAAGCCCGGTGTTGTAATCGGTAAGGGCGGTGCTGAAATCGAAGTAACCAAGAAGGAACTTTCCAAGATGACTGGAAAGAAAGTCCTGGTTGACATTAAGGAAATCAAGAGACCTGACAGAGATGCACAGCTTGTAGCTGAGAACATCGCACAGCAGCTTGAGAACCGTGTTTCCTTCCGTCGTGCCATGAAGTCCTGCATGGGCAGAACCATGAAGGCAGGAGCGCTTGGTATTAAGACTTCCGTATCCGGACGTCTTGGCGGAGCTGATATGGCCCGTACCGAGTTCTACAGCGAAGGAACCATTCCTCTTCAGACCTTACGTGCAGACATTGAGTATGGTTTTGCAGAGGCTAACACCACCTATGGTAAAGTAGGTGTCAAAGTATGGATTTACAAGGGTGAGGTACTTCCTACTAAGAAGAATGATGATAAAGTGCAGGAAGGGAGCGATAAATAATGTTAATGCCTAAAAGAGTAAAGCGTCGTAAACAGTTCCGTGGCACCATGAGAGGAAAAGCAACCCGTGGTAATACACTTACTTACGGTGAATTCGGTATCGTTGCATTAGAGCCCTGCTGGATCAAGTCCAATCAGATCGAAGCAGCCCGTGTTGCCATGACCCGTTATATTAAGCGTGGTGGTAAAGTCTGGATCAAGATTTTCCCCGACAAACCGGTTACCGTTAAGCCTTTAGGAACTCGTATGGGTTCTGGTAAAGGTGCATTGGAATACTGGGTAGCAGTTGTTAAACCAGGCCGTGTTATGTTTGAAATTGCAGGAGTTTCCGAAGAAGTAGCTAAAGAAGCATTACGTCTTGCTACACACAAGCTTCCTTGCAAGTGTAAGATCGTTTCTAAGGCCGACTTGGAAGGTGGTGTATCAAATGAAAACTAATAAGTATGTAGAAGATTTAAAAGCAAAATCAGCTGCAGAATTAGCACAGGATTTAGTAGCTGCTAAGAAAGAACTTTTCAATTTGAGATTCCAGAACGCAACAAATCAGCTGGATAATACAGCAAGAATTAAGGAAGTTAGAAAGAATATCGCAAGAATTCAGACTGTTATCACACAGAAAGCTAACGAAGCTTAAAAGATTGTTGTTCGAATGTCAAAGAAAGGAGACGTAAAGTCGTGGAAGAAAGAAATTTAAGAAAGACACGTACCGGTAAGGTTGTCAGCAATAAGATGGACAAAACAATCGTTGTTGCCATCGAAGAGCATGTTAAGCATCCCCTTTACAAGAAGATTGTGAAAGATACTTACAAGTTAAAAGCTCATGATGAGAACAATGAATGCCAGATTGGCGATACAGTTAAAGTAATGGAAACAAGACCTTTATCCAAGGATAAGAGATGGAGACTTGTTGAGATCGTTGAGAAAGCGAAATAATGGAAGGAGAAAATTAGCATGATTCAACAGGAAAGCAGACTTAAAGTTGCTGATAACACTGGTGCTAAGGAAATCCTTTGTATCAGAGTTATGGGCGGATCTACAAGAAGATATGCAAATATTGGTGATGTGATTGTTGCTACGGTTAAAGATGCAACACCAGGCGGCGTTGTTAAGAAGGGCGACGTTGTAAAGGCTGTTGTTGTCCGTTCCGTTAAGGGCGCACATCGTAAAGACGGTTCTTACATTAAATTTGATGAAAATGCTGCAGTTATCATTAAAGATGATAAGACCCCCAGAGGAACACGTATTTTTGGACCTGTAGCCAGAGAGCTTCGTGAAAAGCAGTTCATGAAAATCGTTTCTTTGGCTCCGGAAGTATTATAGGAGGGAAGAAGCATGGCAAGTTTAAAGATTAAAAAAGGCGATACTGTTAAGGTTATCGCCGGCAAAGATAAAGGTGCAGAAGGAAAGGTCCTTTCCGTAGACGCTAAGAACAGCAAGGTTGTTGTTGAAGGTGTTGGAATGGTTACCAAGCACACAAAGCCTTCCGCAGCGAACCAGAATGGTGGAATTATTCAAAAGGAAGCTCCTATTGATCTTTCAAACGTTATGTATGTTCATAAGGGAAAAGCTACAAGAGTAGGTTTCAAGATGGACGGAGACAAGAAAGTACGTTTTGCAAAGTCAACAGGTGACGTAATTGATTAATTCTGGGAAAGGAGAACTGGAAGCGTGAGCAGACTGAAAGAAATGTATAAAGACGAGATCGTAGATGCTATGATCAAGAAGTTCGGATATAAAAACATCATGGAAGTGCCTAAGCTTGATAAAATCGTTATCAACATGGGCGTTGGTGAAGCAAAGGACAATGCAAAGGCTTTAGAGAGCGCTGTTAAGGATATGGAAACCATTACCGGACAGAAGGCTGTATTAACCAGAGCAAAGAACTCCATTGCAAACTTTAAAATCAGAGAAGGCATGCCCATTGGATGTAAGGTTACTCTTCGTGGTGAAAAGATGTATGATTTCGCAGACCGCTTAATCAATCTTGCATTACCTCGTGTACGTGACTTTAGAGGTGTTAACTCCAACTCATTTGATGGAAGCGGTAATTATGCACTTGGTATCAA
>USDI01000016.1 GCA_900553305.1 uncultured Lachnospiraceae bacterium | reverse complement strand
AAGGAGTCGGTATTTGCGAATGTGTTGTCCGGTGCATAGAAATGGCTGTCAGCAGTCTTGATTTCCCTGATAACCTGTGGAGTGAGCGCGCTTTCAATAATATTGCATCCATACAGGCGAAGCTGAGCCTCCATTAATCCGGTGAGAAAACCTTCCGTATAAGGAGAAAGTTTCAGGTTGTTGTATTTACACTTTTCAGTGTATAAGGAGCCGACAAAGGATATTTGATCCTGAGGATGTTTGCCGGAAGAGGAGGCTAACACCTGCTTCCAACGGTTTACGTTCGTAGCCAGAGGAAGGTAGAAGATATGATCCGGATTCTGCGGCTGGAAATACTCGTACTGGGCATAATCAAACAGAAAGATAAAGTTGGTATCATATTTGATAGAATTTGAAAACAGCTCCAGTACCGGACAGTCTACCGTCCAGGAGACATAGGGAATCTGTGCAATACGACAGAATTCAGCAATTGCTGGGAAGTAGTTTACACTGAAAATAAATAAGAAAGGCTCGCCGGACGGGCGGGACTGATACTGTTTCTGTAACAGATCTACCTGCTGACTGGGAGTCAGAGACTTATCTCTCATTTCAGCGCATTCTTCACATACGTTAATATTCAGCTTTCGAAAAGCCTCTATGATATCCGGTTCACATATATTTCCATAGCGGTAGAATAGTAAATTCATTGGCTGCTCCTACAACATGATTAATTATATTTTAATCCATTTTTCATAGGTGTCAATTTTATCTTCTCACATCAAAAATCTGTCCACGGTATTTCTGCAGAACAGTACGTAGCAGCATACCTAAGATGCCACAGGAAATAATCTCTCCAATACCGACGGTCAGCATGAGGTAGTAGATCGCGCCTTCTACATGATAAACATAAGCAAGCACGAAAGGAACAATAATGGTGTTTGCAACGATTGGGGGGAGTGGGGCCAGCCATTTTGCCCTGTTGCGCAAAAGCCAGGTGCCGGCTGCACCGATCAGCGTGGCAATACTTCCGAAAATAATATCTAACAGCATGCATCCGGTAAGGGTATTACTGATGATGCAGCCTAAGAATAATCCGGGTATAGCCGCGGGGGTGAATACGGGTAGAATGGTCAGGGCTTCTGAGAAGCGAACCTGAATGGCATAATTTGCCAGTCCCAGAGAGTTGGCTAACAGAGTCAGCACAACATAAAGAGCAGCGATAACTGCCCCGTGTACGAGGTACAATACTTTCTTGTTCATTTGTTTTCTCCTTTAGTTTTGTTTTACGAGTGGAAGGTCTCGAACACTCGACATAAACAGCCTGTATAACATATCACATTACTGCTCTGATTGCAAGGGATAAATAAGGCATAGGGACAAGGTATGGGAATAGCTATAGGAATGCAATACTTATAAGGGATAAGCACAGCATCACGTGGCTTATGAGACTGCCGATATCATAAATTAAAGAAAAAATGTAGTTTGTGAACCGTTAAAAATACACGAGTTCGGTCGAAATTCGATAGACATTGTTTTCGTTATATGATATACTAGCCGTGCGAAATGCATAAGATTTGATCGGATGCATACGTGTTTGCATGTGGTTTGCAGAACATTTATCTATTTTTTTACATTTAATGGAGGCTATGAAATGACGAAAGCAGAGATTTTAAAGGCAGAAATTTTAAAGCAGTATAAGAGTGTCAGACAGTTCGCAATCGATATGGAGATTCCATACAGTACACTGGTAACTGCACTGGACAGAGGAATTGAAGGAATGGCATACGGTACGGTTATTCGTATCTGTGATAAATTAAGCCTGAATCCGGTGGACTTTTCTTCTTTGGAGAAAGGTGAAGTTCTTGGCGAGAAGCTGCTTGAGAACAGAGTGATGCAGTATTACATTCAGTTAAATAAGAGAGGACGCAAGAAGATCCTTGAAATGATGGAGGATTACGTTCAGCTTGACAAGTACAAGGAGGCTTAATGAATAAGCATTACGATTATCTGATCGTAGGGGCCGGGCTGTTTGGCTCGGTCTTTTCTTACGAGATGAGACAAAAGGGGAGGACCTGTCTGGTGATTGATAAGAGGGATCATCTGGCAGGTAACATTTATACACGTGAAGTGCGCGGTATCCGGGTGCATGAATATGGCGCACATATTTTCCATACTTCGAATTCCAAGGTCTGGAACTATGTACAGCAGTTTGCGGAGTTTAACCATTTCGTGAATTCACCGATGGCCATTTATAAGGATGAGATCTATAATCTTCCATTTAATATGAATACATTCAGTAAACTTTGGGGGATTAAAACGCCTGCCGAAGCAAAGGCGAAGATCGAAGAACAGATCGCAGAGCTGGGCATTACAGAACCACAGAATCTGGAAGAGCAGGCATTAAAGCTCGCCGGCAGGGATGTCTATGAGAAGCTGGTGAAAGGTTATACAGAGAAGCAGTGGGGAAGAGACTGCCGGGAACTTCCTGCCTTTATTATCAAACGGCTTCCGCTGCGATTTACTTATGACAATAATTACTTCACCGACCGCTATCAGGGAATTCCGGTTGGCGGCTATACTGCTATGATCGAAAAAATGCTGGATGGAACCGAAGTCCGCCTCAATACCGAGTATGGTTCCTTTGTGAAGGAACAGGAAACGGCTCTTGCCAATGGAACGGACGCCATCACCTATGACAAGGTGCTTTATACCGGAATGATTGATGAGTATTTCGACTATTCCCTTGGTAATCTCGAATATCGTTCCCTGCATTTTGAGCAGGAGGATATGCCGGAATGTGACAACTACCAGGGCAATGCCGTGATCAACTATACCGAACGCGAAGTTCCCTATACCCGGATTATTGAGCATAAGCATTTTGAGTTCGGTAAGGGAGAAGGAACACTCATTACCCGTGAGTATCCGGCTGACTGGCATCCGGGCGATGAACCGTATTATCCAGTGAACAATGAACGGAACAATGCGTTATATCAGAAGTATCAGGAACTTGCTGCGAAAGAGAAGAATGTTTTATTTGGCGGCCGCCTTGGCCAGTACAAATATTATGACATGGATAAAGTCATTGAAGCAGCCTGGGAAATGTGCGAAGCGCAGAATTGATTTGATAGTGTTAACTTAATTATTGTAAACAATTATAGGAATGGTACTAAAAATAAGTACTATTCCTATGTTTTTATAATTCAAAGCTATATATTGCTTGGACATAACTATTCACAACACCATTCAACATATTAATTTGTTTTCTGCTTGTGAATGTAATTATATATTAATTTATATGACTATATAAGCTTATTCAGTCTCTAATCATCAAAAAACAGCTCAGAAGACAAAATATAACAAGCAGACTTTTCGCGAGGCTTTCGTCAGTCGCTTTGGGCTAGTGACCGGCACCGAGCACACTGTTTGAGTCCGAAGGACGAGTTTGTGCGAATGCCGGTTAATCAGCGCACGAAGCGACTAGAAAACGACGCGTGTCTGCGGTTATATTTTTCTTCTGAGCGTCCGTTTAGTTCTATTAAGGCATAGATCAATTCTAACAATAACTATTAAACAACATCCCACTATAATTACTGGTTACATACGGTGACGAGAAATTATGTCCGGGATTCTTATAGGCCACAATGGTCTTGTCAATATACGCCATCGGATTCAGCGAAATCTGGTTCGTCTTCCGCAATACGGCATTCGTAAAGTCCTTCATATTTGAAAGGGAAGAAAAGTTCTCATCTGCAAGAATTCCCTGATGGAATGCATTTTCATCCATGGATAACTGTCCGTCTTCTTCAAAGGACAATCCAAGCTTCTCAAGTCCCGGAAGATAATGGGCAGACATCCGTTTCATTTCACTGATGAGCTGGCTGCTCTTCGGATGCAGCTCCTGATACTGTGTGGCGGAGCGGATGAAAGAATTGTATCCACCGATCAGATTACCAACATTCTCGGTTAAGGACTCAAGGTCGGTTTTCAATCCGACAGTAGCAGCATCCCCATCTGCCGTGTGAACACCTTTCAGGGTCAGTTCGTAAGTATTATCAATCGTAAAGTGATTCGTGGATGCGGTTCTCGGCTCTCCGTTTAACAGGAATTCTGCATTGGAGGGTTTGCGGGAAACAAAGTCAAGACCTAAGTAATCCACTGTTCCTGCAATCTTACTGGTATGATTGTCGGATACATGGAAAATGGTATCACGTCCGGCCTTCACACCGTCGGAAGCGGAGGTTAAGCGCAGGGCGCTGTTTCCCTTGCCGTCCTCCAGAATATCAGCATTTACACCGATATCTGCTTTATTAATCAGCCGGGAAAGACGTTCCTGAACGTCGCGGTTCGTCTCACCTTCGTGGATATTATACTGAAACTCGTAGCTCAGATCATTAATTGTAATATCAAAAGAGTAGGTGTCCGGAGCCAGTGTTATTTTGTCATCGGAAGGAAGAATATTTCCGAGATTCTCCTGACTGGTTGCAAGTCCGGTTACTTCGATGGTAAAGGAAGGAACACCGGTATTTCCGTCCGGCTCGCCGATATAGGTAGCATCAACCATATCCGGATTGCTGGAATAGGCTGTTTTCTTTTGGAACATTTCGTCATCCCCGACACCACCTAAAGAAACAATGGTGTTACGCAGGAGACGGGCATTTTCCTTTAAGCCCACTGCAAATTCACGGGATTCTCTGCTTGTATCAAAAAGATACAGGGGAGCGTCTTTATTTAATTTGACCATGGAGTTATAGATACTGCGGAGCTCGCTTTTCTTATGCGTGTCATACTGCGAAGAAGTTTTCTTCGGCGCATAAGTCGTCAGATAATGATTATAGACGGTATTCATAATCGAATTGTATGCCATAACTGCCCCCTCCTTTCATCCGTGAATATGATGCACCGGTTCGGCTACACAGAAATAATTGTGTCATTTGACTGATTATTTCCATAGCCTGTAAGATACTTGCAAATATGAACCATCCGTGTTATAGTTGCTAAGTCAACATGTGCATCAGGGCATAAAAACCTACTTTTATAAATAAAGTGTAGCATGCTGACAGATGAATTTCAAGTAGTGCATTGGAACTACTGATTTCCTATTATTATATATCGGTTTGCGATCGGAGATCATTAGCCGGAAAATATTTATTTTTGTATTGACGGAAGGGCTTGACTGTGTTATAGTTATCAAACGAGATGCAATTTAGGTCTTTTTTTTGTGCTTAAAATTCGGATATTAGATTGGAGGAATAGAGAATGCGTACGAAGATCACATTAGCTTGTACAGAGTGTAAGCAGCGTAACTACAACACTACGAAGGATAAGAAGAATCATCCGGACAGAATGGAAACCAAGAAATATTGTAGATTCTGCAAAACTCATACTTTACACAAGGAAACCAAATAATTACGCTGTTGTTTGAAAGGAGTTATCATGGCAGAATCCGCAAAGAATGAAAAGACAAAGAAACCTGGTTTTTTCAAAGGCGTTAAGGCTGAGTATAAGAAGATCTCATGGCCTGATAAGGACTCACTCGTTAAACAGTCTGTTGCAGTTGTGTGCATTTCCGTGGTAGTAGCAGCTATTATTGCGGTACTTGATGTCGCAATGCAGTACGGCGTTAATTTCCTGACAAGTCTGTAGAATGAGGTGAATGTATGGCAGAAGCAAACTGGTATGTAGTACACACCTATTCAGGATATGAGAATAAGGTTAAAGCGAATATTGAGAAAACCATTGAGAACAGACATTTAGAGGAAGAAATTTTAGAAGTCCGTGTTCCGATGCAGGATGTTGTTGAAATGAAGAACGGTGCACGTAAGACGGTTCAGAAAAAGATGTTCCCCGGTTATGTTCTGATTAATATGGTGATGAATGATGATACCTGGTATGTAGTTCGTAATACCAGAGGCGTAACAGGATTTGTGGGACCCGGAAGTAAGCCGGTTCCGTTATCCGAAGCAGAAATGAAGCCGCTTGGAATCAAGGTAGAGAACATTTCCGTAGATTTCAAGGAGGGCGATACCATTGCGGTTGTTGCAGGTGTCTGGAAGGATACCGTTGGCGTGGTCCAAAGAATGGATTACGGCAAGCAGACGGCAACCATCAATGTAGAACTGTTCGGCAGAGAAACACCTGTCGAGATCAGCTTCGCAGAAGTAAGACTTATGTCTTAATGGAGTTCCTGTTTATGCAGGGCTTCAGGAAACATTTTTAATAGGTTCACATCTGTGAACCGTGGAAGCAGGAGTAATCCTGCGCCATACCACAATACAAGGTGTTCTTTTTCCTGGAGCACTCTTGTAAATATAGGAGGTGCCAAAATGGCAAAGAAAGTAGAAGGATACATCAAGTTACAGATCCCTGCTGGTAAAGCTACACCAGCTCCCCCGGTTGGTCCTGCACTTGGACAGCATGGGGTTAACATCGTTGAATTTACAAAGCAGTTCAACGCAAGAACAGCAGATAAGGGTGATGTGATCATCCCTGTTGTAATCACCGTTTATGCAGACAGAAGCTTTAGTTTCATTACAAAGACTCCCCCTGCAGCAGTACTTCTTAAGAAAGCATGCAACATTAAGTCCGGTTCCGCTACACCTAACAAGACAAAGGTTGCTACAATTTCCAAAGCCAAGCTTCAGGAAATTGCTGAATTAAAGATGCCTGACCTTAACGCTGCAAGCCTTGAGACTGCTATGAGCATGATCGCCGGAACAGCAAGAAGTATGGGCATTACTGTAGAAGACTAGTGCCATAGGAGGATAACGAAATGAAACATGGAAAGAAATATGTAGAAGCTGCAAAGCTTGTTGACCGCGCAGTTGCATATGAGCCTGCTGAGGCAGTAGCTCTTGTTAAGAAGACCGCGGTTGCTAAATTTGATGAAACAATTGAAGTTCATATCCGTACAGGATGCGATGGACGTCATGCAGAACAGCAGGTTCGTGGAGCAGTTGTACTGCCGAACGGAACCGGTAAGACAGTTAAGGTTTTAGTATTTGCCAAGGGTGACAAGGTTGCTGAGGCAGAAGCTGCCGGAGCAGATTATGTTGGCGGTGAAGAACTGATTCCGAGAATCCAGAACGATGGATGGTTTGACTTCGATGTTGTTGTAGCAACTCCTGATATGATGGGTGTTGTTGGCCGTCTTGGTAAGGTTTTAGGACCTAAGGGCTTAATGCCGAACCCTAAGGCTGGTACCGTAACAATGGATGTAACCAAGGCTATCGCTGATATCAAAGCCGGTAAGATCGAGTACAGATTAGATAAGTCCAATATTATTCATGTACCGGTTGGCAAGGCTTCCTTTGACGAAGAAAAGCTTGCTGAGAACTTCAATGCTCTTATGGAAGCAATCGTTAAGGCAAAGCCCTCTACCTTAAAAGGTCAGTATTTAAGAAGCATCACTCTTACCTCTACCATGGGACCTGGCGTAAGAGTAAGTGTTGCTAAATACTAATTACTGAATTTAACACAAAATGAGACTATGGAGCGTGTCGAAAGACACGCTCTGTATTTTTATATAAAAATTTGTCGAATCCCACTGCCTTGCATCAGACGGGCAAAGTGTGTTATCCTTATATTTATGAACAGAATGAATAAAAGAAAAAAGAAACCATCACGCAACGGTACCCTGAGACCTGTGACGGTATTTTTGCTTACCCTGGGAGGAATCACGCTGGCAGGGCTTTGTGCGCTTCTGATTGTAGCGGGATTTCAGAAAATTAATGTGGATGTGAAAAATAAATATGAATATGCGCAGAGCAGCATCTTCAAGGAGCGTATTCCAATCAATCATACAGATTCTTCCAACGGAGGGGAAGCAGAGGTGACTTCCAAACTTCTGAAAGAAAATCCACGCTATGGAAATGTTCTTGCTGATGAAGAATATATGGCACAGAACCGGATTTATCCGTGGGAGGCTTCTTCCGGGGAAGAAGTGACTCTGTGCTTTACCGGAGACATTCTTATGGACGATGAATATGCCATTATGTCCAAGTTAAAAAGCCGTGGCGGAAGTCTGGCCGAAGGAATATCGGAAGATCTCCTGACAATTCTGCGCCAGTCGGATATTACCGTGGTGAACAATGAATTTCCTTATACGAACCGGGGGACACCTACAGAAGGAAAGACCTTTACCTTCCGGGCAGATACGGATGCGGTATCATATATGGGAGATATGGGAGCAGATGTAGCAATTGTTGCGAACAATCATGTGTATGATTTTGGAGAACAGGGACTGCTGGATACCTTGGACACCCTGGACCAGGCATCCATTCATGCACTTGGAGCCGGAAGGAATATCGGGGAGGCTTCGGCACCGGTTTATTTTATTGTAAATGACATGAAGATTGCCCTGATTGCAGCAACACAGATTGAGCGTCTGGACAATCCGGATACAAAGGAAGCGACCGAAACCTCGCCGGGCGTCTTCCGGTGCTGGAATCCGGAGAAGCTGTGTGAGGTAATTGCACAGGCAAAGGCGGAGAGCGATTTCGTGATCGTATGTGTTCACTGGGGAACCGAGAATGAGAGTGCTCCGGACTGGGCACAGACGGATCAGGCACAACTGTATGCGCAGGCAGGAGCAGATCTGATCGTGGGGGATCATCCACACTGTCTGCAGGGAATTACTTATTGCGGGAATACACCGGTGCTTTACAGTCTTGGCAATTTCTGGTTTAATTCAAAGACCATTGATACCGGACTTCTCAAGGTCAGCATCGGACAGGAGGGGATCAAATCCCTGCAGTTCGTACCTGCAATTCAGTCGGACTGCCGCGTGAAGATGGTTTATGACAGTGAAAAGGAACGGATCCTGTCTTATTTAAGAAACCTTTCGCCGGGAGTACAGATTGATTCGGATGGATATATCTCACAAAATGGGGGTTGACAAAAGAATCCCAGGTGTGCTATTCTACATAAGGTCGTTTTGACCATGCCGAAGACAGCAGGCGCCGTGAGGCGTAAGAGCGTAAGCCACCTGCCGAGGAAAGAGTTTACATGAGAGATGTATTTTCTGCCCTTTCGTTTTCGGAAGGGCTTTTATAATACCGCCTGTAAGCAGGCAGATGTTCAATAAGCTCATTTCGGCACCAAAATCTAATAGGAGGTAAGAAAAGTGGCAAAAGTTGAACTGAAAACACCGGTTGTAGACGAGATTTCCGCTAACATCAAAGATGCGCAGTCCGTAGTATTAGTTGACTATCGTGGACTTACTGTAGAACAGGATACTGCTCTTCGTAAGCAGCTTCGTGAGGCAGGAATCACTTACAAAGTTTACAAGAACACAATGATGAACTTTGCGTTCAAGGGAACCGATTTCGAAAGCCTTGCTCCTTATCTTGAAGGACCGAGCGCAATTGCGGTTTCCACTACAGATGCAACAGCTCCTGCCAGAGTGCTTAGCAATTTCGCTAAGACAGCTCCTGCTCTTGAAATCAAGGCTGGTGTGGTAGAGGGTATTGCATACGATGCAAAGGGAATGGAATCCATCGCAAAGATCCCTTCCAGAGAAGAATTACTGTCCAAGTTACTTGGAAGCATTCAGTCTCCGATTACGAACTTTGCTCGTGTTATGAACCAGCTTGCTGAAAAAGGTGGCGCATCCGCATGCGAAGCACCTGCAGCTGAGGCAGCTCCTGCAGAGGAAGCTCCCGCTGAAGCACCTGCAGCAGAATAATCTGATCTGCACGTGATGTAACTAATTATTGAATAAAACATTTTAAATGGAGGAAAAGAAAATGGCAAAATTATCCACTCAGGAATTAATCGACGCTATCAAAGAGTTAACTGTATTAGAATTAAATGATCTTGTAAAAGCTTGTGAAGAAGAATTCGGCGTATCTGCAGCAGCAGGCGTTGTAGTTGCAGCAGCAGGTGCTGATGCAGGCGCAGCAGCAGAAGAGAAGGATTCCTTCGATGTAGAGCTTACTGAAGTAGGTGCTGAAAAGGTTAAGGTTATCAAGGTTGTTCGTGAAGCTACCGGTCTTGGACTGAAGGAAGCTAAGGACGTAGTTGATTCCGCACCGAAGATGGTTAAGGAAGGCGCTACCAAAGAAGAAGCTGAAGAACTCAAGAAGAAATTAGAAGAAGTTGGAGCAAAGGTTACATTAAAGTAATTTTCGCCACGAATTCTGATCGAAAAATACGAAGATTCCCGGATATTCCGTCCGGGAATCTTTTTTGTTTTACTTAAATTCAGCCATGCCATTCATAAGTTGCCGGAGGTTTGTATGTTTATTTACCATTTGATGCCGGCAACTTATTTCATGTCGGGCGTCCGCCCTATAGAAACAATTGTACAATTTGCCATTTGTGAGCAAGCTCCCATGGCCATATTGTACAATTATTTCTGCATGGCTGAACTGTTATTCATTTTTTTATTGACGATCAAATTTTCTTGTGGTAATATGGATAGTGCACTATTGTGGTGTGGTAGGCTTTTTACGGCACTAAATCATAAAGAACGGGGTGAATAGTCAATGGAAAAGAACAGAATACGTCCCATTGCCGCAGGCAAGAATATTCGTATGAGTTATTCACGACAGAAAGAGGTTCTGGAAATGCCCAACCTCATTGAAGTCCAGAAGGATTCTTACAAGTGGTTCCTGGAAGAAGGCTTGAAAGAGGTATTTGATGATATCTCGCCAATCGCTGATTACAGCGGTTCCTTAAGTCTGGAATTCGTAGATTTCGAACTTTGCGAAGACGATGTGAAATATTCTATTGAAAAGTGCAGGGAAAGAGACGCAACATATGCAGCTCCCCTGAAGGTTAAGGTACGTCTTTATAATAAAGAAAAGGAAGAGATCAGTGAGCATGAAATCTTCATGGGTGACCTTCCGATCATGACAGAGACCGGTACATTCGTAATTAACGGTGCAGAACGTGTTATCGTCAGCCAGTTAGTTCGTTCTCCCGGTATTTATTATGCAATTGATCATGATAAGATCGGTAAGAGACTGTTTTCGGCTACCGTAATCCCTAACCGTGGTGCATGGTTAGAGTATGAAACAGACTCAAACGATATTTTCTATGTTCGTGTTGACAGAACCAGAAAGGTTCCGATTACAGTTCTGATCCGTGCTCTTGGTATTGGTACCAATGAAGAAATCAGAGAACTGTTTGGTGACGAACCCAAGATTGAGGCAAGCTTTGGCAAGGACGTTGCAACGAATTATCAGGACGGCCTTTTAGAGTTGTACAAAAAAATCCGTCCCGGTGAACCTTTAAGCGTTGAAAGTGCAGAAAGTCTGATCAACGCGATGTTCTTTGACCCCAGAAGATATGATTTAGCGAAAGTCGGTAGATATAAATTTAATAAGAAGCTGGCATTACGCAACAGAATCCGGAATCACATTCTGGCAGAAGATGTTGTGGATGTACAGACTGGTGAAGTTCTTGCAGAAGCTGGAACCAAGGTAACTGCTGAACTTGCGGATCAGATTCAGAATGCAGCAATTCCTTATGTATTTATCCAGACAGAGGAACGTAATGTGAAGGTGCTTTCCAGCATGATGGTAGACCTTACTACTTATGTAGACTGCAATCCGAAGGATTTTGGCATTACAGAGCTTGTATATTATCCGGTATTAAAGCAGATCATCGAAGAATACGGTGATGATGCGGAAGCTCTTGGCGAAGCTCTTAAGAAGAACGTACATGAGCTTGTTCCGAAGCATATTACCAAGGATGATATTTTAGCATCCATTAACTATAACATCCATCTGGAATACGGTATTGGTAATGACGATGATATCGACCACTTAGGAAACAGACGTATCCGTGCGGTTGGTGAACTGTTACAGAACCAGTACAGAATCGGTCTTTCCAGACTGGAAAGAGTTGTCCGTGAAAGAATGACAACTCATGATGCAGAGGAAATTTCTCCTCAGGCGCTCATTAATATCAAACCGGTACAGGCTGCCGTGAAGGAATTCTTCGGATCCTCCCAGCTGTCCCAGTTCATGGATCAGAATAACCCGCTGGGTGAGCTGACACATAAGAGACGTCTTTCCGCTTTAGGTCCCGGTGGTCTTTCCAGAGATCGTGCCGGATTCGAGGTTCGAGATGTCCATTACTCCCATTACGGAAGAATGTGTCCGATTGAGACTCCGGAAGGTCCTAACATTGGTCTGATTAACTCTCTTGCATCCTATGCAAGAATTAACGAATATGGTTTTGTAGAGGCTCCTTATCGTAAGATTGATAAGTCCGATCCCGCAAACCCGCGTGTAACCGATGAAGTTGTTTACATGACTGCAGATGAGGAAGATAACTACCATGTAGCACAGGCGAATGAAGCCCTGGATGCAGAAGGACATTTCGTACGTAACTCCGTATCCGGACGTTATAAAGAGGAAACATCCGAATATCCGAAGGCAATGTTCGACTACATGGACGTTTCCCCGAAGATGGTATTCTCCGTTGCAACAGCACTGATTCCATTCCTTGAAAACGACGATGCAAACCGTGCACTGATGGGATCCAACATGCAGCGTCAGGCCGTACCGCTCTTAACAACGGAAGCGCCTGTTGTAGGTACCGGTATGGAACCGAAGACAGCCGTTGACTCCGGTGTCTGCGTAGTAGCAAAGAAGTCCGGTGAGATCACTCATGTGGCTTCCAACTTAATCAGGATGACCTGTGACGATGGAGAAAAGGTAGAATTCCATCTGACCAAGTTCGCACGAAGCAACCAGAGTAACTGTTATAACCAGAGACCGATCGTCGTAAAGGGTGAGCATGTAGAAGCAGGACAGGTAATTGCAGATGGTCCTTCCACTTCCGAAGGTGAGCTCGCACTTGGTAAGAACCCACTGATCGGATTCATGACCTGGGAAGGTTATAACTACGAGGATGCGGTATTATTAAGTGAACGTCTGGTACAGGATGATGTTTATACATCCGTACACATTGAAGAATATGAAGCAGAAGCACGTGACACCAAGTTGGGACCGGAAGAAATCACAAGAGATGTTCCAGGTGTCGGTGATGATGCATTAAAGGATCTGGATGATCGGGGTATTATCCGTATCGGTGCAGAGGTTCGCGCCGGTGATATTCTGGTTGGTAAAGTAACTCCCAAGGGAGAAACAGAACTTACCGCAGAAGAAAGATTACTGCGTGCCATCTTCGGTGAGAAGGCAAGAGAAGTACGTGATACTTCCTTAAAGGTTCCTCACGGAGAGTATGGTATTGTTGTAGATGCCAAGGTATTTACCAGAGAGAATGGCGATGAGCTGTCTCCGGGTGTAAATCAGGCAGTTCGTATTTACATTGCACAGAAGAGAAAGATTTCCGTTGGTGATAAGATGGCTGGCCGTCACGGTAACAAGGGTGTTGTTTCCCGTGTACTTCCGGTAGAAGATATGCCTTATCTGCCGAATGGCCGTCCTCTCGATATCGTGTTGAATCCTCTGGGCGTACCTTCCCGTATGAATATCGGACAGGTATTGGAGATTCATCTTTCCCTTGCAGCGAAGGCTTTAGGCTTTAACGTTGCAACACCGGTATTCGATGGCGCGAACGAGGTAGACATTATGGATACTCTCGATCTGGCAAACGATTATGTGAATTTAAGCTGGGAAGAATTCGAGAAGAAACACAAAGAAGAACTTCTTCCTGAAGTTATGGAATATTTATCCAGGAACCGTGACCACAGAGAACTGTGGAAGGGTGTTCCGATTTCCAGAGATGGTAAGGTAAGACTTCGTGACGGACGTACCGGTGAGTATTTCGACAGCCCGGTTACCATTGGTCACATGCATTACTTAAAACTGCATCATCTGGTAGATGATAAGATCCATGCACGTTCAACCGGTCCTTACTCCTTGGTAACGCAGCAGCCGCTCGGTGGTAAAGCACAGTTCGGTGGACAGCGTTTCGGAGAAATGGAAGTTTGGGCACTGGAGGCTTATGGTGCATCCTATACACTGCAGGAAATCCTGACAGTGAAGTCCGATGATGTCATTGGCCGTGTGAAGACATACGAAGCCATCATCAAGGGCGACAATATTCCTGAACCCGGCATTCCGGAATCCTTTAAGGTATTACTTAAGGAATTACAGTCTCTTGGTCTTGATGTCAAGGTTCTCCGTGAGGATAACACCGAGGTTGAGATTTCAGAGACCATTGATTACGGTGACACCGATTACCGCGCAGAGATGGAAGGCGAGAACAGAGGTTATGATTATGAGCAGAGTTCTCTTTCCGACATGGGTTATCAGAAACAGGAATTTGATGCAGACAGCGGTGAGCTTGTAAGTGCGGATGAGGATGAAGATGCAGATGGAGATTTCGATGACGATTTCACATTGGACATTGATTCAGACTCATATGATGAATAAAACCGGAAGGAGTACCCAAAATGTCAGAAACAAAGCAAGAAGTGTATCAGCCGATGACATTTGATGCCATCAGAATTGGTTTAGCATCTCCTGAGAAGATCAGGGAATGGTCCAGAGGCGAGGTAACAAAGCCTGAGACAATCAATTACAGAACCTTAAAGCCTGAAAAAGACGGTTTGTTCTGTGAAAGAATCTTTGGACCGAGCAAGGACTGGGAATGTCATTGTGGTAAATATAAGAAGATCAGATATAAGGGTGTTGTCTGCGACCGATGCGGTGTTGAAGTTACCAAGTCAAGCGTTCGTAGAGAGCGTATGGGACACATCGAGCTGGCAGCTCCGGTATCCCACATCTGGTACTTCAAGGGAATCCCGAGCCGTATGGGATTGATTCTGGATTTATCACCCAGAGTACTGGAAAAGGTATTATATTTTGCTTCCTATATTGTACTGGATGCAGGCGAAACCGATCTGGAATACAAGCAGGTTCTGTCTGAGAAGGAATATCAGGATGCAAGAGATACATGGGGCAACAAGTTCCGTGTAGGCATGGGCGCAGAAGCCATCAAAGAGCTTCTCGAGGCCATTGATCTTGAAAAGGACGCAGAAGAATTAAAGGCGGGATTAAAGGATTCTACCGGTCAGAAGCGTGCCAGAATTATTAAGCGTTTAGAGGTCGTTGAAGCATTCCGTGAATCCGGAAATGAACCTTCCTGGATGATTATGGATGCAATTCCGGTAATTCCTCCGGATCTTCGTCCTATGGTTCAGCTGGATGGTGGACGTTTCGCCACTTCCGACCTGAATGACTTATATCGTCGAATTATCAACCGTAACAACCGTCTGAAGAGACTTCTCGAGCTCGGTGCACCGGACATCATCGTCCGCAACGAGAAGAGAATGCTTCAGGAAGCAGTCGATGCCCTGATTGATAACGGTAGAAGAGGAAGACCGGTAACCGGACCCGGTAACCGTGCATTAAAGTCTCTTTCCGATATGTTAAAGGGTAAATCCGGACGTTTCCGTCAGAACCTGTTAGGTAAGCGTGTTGACTATTCCGGACGTTCCGTTATCGTCGTTGGACCGGAACTGAAGATTTATCAGTGTGGTCTGCCGAAAGAGATGGCAATTGAATTATTCAAGCCTTTTGTTATGAAGGAACTCGTATCAAGAGGTACTTCACAGAATATTAAGGCAGCAAAGAAGTTAGTAGAAAGACTCGACACCCAGGTATGGGATGTGCTCGAGGATGTCATTAAAGAGCATCCGGTTATGTTAAACCGTGCTCCTACACTTCACAGACTTGGTATTCAGGCATTTGAACCGATCCTTGTAGAAGGTAAGGCCATCAAGCTTCATCCGCTTGTTTGTACCGCATTCAATGCCGACTTCGATGGAGACCAGATGGCAGTGCATCTTCCGTTAAGCGTAGAAGCACAGGCAGAGTGCCGTTTTCTTCTGCTCTCTCCGAATAACCTGTTAAAGCCTTCCGATGGTGGCCCGGTTGCCGTTCCTTCCCAGGATATGGTACTTGGTATTTACTATCTGACCCAGGAGCGTCCCGGTGCAGTAGGTGAAGGCAAGTTCTTCAAGAGCGTGAACGAAGCAATCCTTGCTTATGAAAATGGTGCCTGCACCTTACATTCCAGAATCAAGGTTCGTATCACCAAGAAGAACGCAGAGGGTGAAGAAGTTACAGGAATCGTAGAATCCACATTAGGAAGATTCCTCTTTAACGAAATTCTTCCTCAGGATCTCGGTTATGTAGACCGTACGAAGCCGGAGAACTTCCTGTTTCCCGAAGTCGATTTCCACGTAGGAAAGAAGCAGTTAAAGCAGATCCTTGAAAAAGTAATTAATACACATGGAGCATCCGTTACTGCGGAAGTGCTTGACCTGATTAAGTCTACCGGTTACAAGTATTCCACCAGAGCAGCAATGACCGTATCCATTTCCGATATGACCGTGCCTGCACAGAAGCAGGAAATGCTGGATGCCGCACAGGCAACCGTTGATAAGATCGCACAGAACTTCCGTCGTGGTCTGATCACCGAAGAAGAACGGTATCGTGCCGTTGTAGAGACCTGGAACGAAACCGATAAGGAACTGACCGAGGTACTGTTAAAGGGACTTGATAAGTACAACAACATCTTCATGATGGCTGACTCCGGAGCCCGTGGTTCCAATCAGCAGATCAAGCAGCTGGCAGGTATGCGTGGATTGATGGCCGATACAACCGGTAGAACCATCGAACTTCCGATTAAGTCAAACTTCCGTGAAGGTTTGGACGTACTGGAATACTTCATGTCCGCACATGGTGCACGTAAGGGATTGTCCGATACCGCACTTCGTACCGCAGACTCCGGTTACCTGACGAGACGTATGGTTGATGTATCACAGGAATTAATTATCCGTGAGACCGACTGTATGGAAGGCTCCGATAAGATTCCGGGAATGGAAGTTAAGGCTTTCATGGATGGTAAGGAAACCATCGAAGGATTAAAGGACAGAATTACAGGAAGATTTACCTGTGAAGATATTAAGGATAAGGACGGAAACATCATTGTAAAGCGTAATCATATGATTACACCGAGCCGTGCGTCCAGGATCTTATCCGTAGGTGTGGATGAATTAGGTGATCCGATTGAGAAGGTCAAGATCCGTACGATTCTTACCTGTCGTTCCCACAATGGTATCTGTGCAAAATGTTACGGTGCCAACATGGCAACCGGTGAACCGGTTCAGGTTGGTGAAGCAGTTGGTATTATTGCAGCACAGTCCATCGGTGAACCCGGTACACAGCTGACCATGCGTACCTTCCATACCGGTGGTGTTGCCGGTGATGATATCACACAGGGTCTTCCCCGTGTCGAGGAGCTTTTTGAAGCACGTAAGCCGAAGGGACTTGCAATTATTGCAGAATTTGGTGGCGTAGCTACAATTAAGGATACCAAGAAGAAGCGTGAAATCGTCATTACTGATCCTGAAAACGGAGAGTCCAAGACTTACCTGATCCCTTACGGATCCCGTATCAAGATCACAGACGGTTCTGTACTGGAAGCCGGTGATGAACTTACCGAAGGTAGTGTAAATCCTCATGACCTTCTGAAGATCAAGGGAATCCGTGCCGTACAGGATTACATGATCCGCGAAGTACAGAGAGTTTACCGCCTGCAAGGTGTTGATATTTCCGATAAGCATATCGAAGTTATCGTCCGTCAGATGTTAAAGAAGGTTCGTATCGAGAATAACGGCGATACCGAATTCCTTCCGGGAACACTCGTTGATGTACTTGACTATGAAGATATGAACGAGAAGCTGATTGCCGAAGGCAAGGAACCCGCAGAAGGCAAGCAGGTAATGCTTGGTATTACCAAGGCAGCACTTGCAACAAACTCCTTCCTGTCTGCTGCATCCTTCCAGGAAACAACGAAGGTTCTGACAGAAGCAGCCATCAAGGGTAAGGTAGATCCGCTGATCGGTCTGAAAGAGAACGTTATCATTGGTAAGCTGATTCCGGCCGGTACCGGTATGAAGCGTTACCGCAACACCTATCTCAACACGGACTTTGAAAAGGAAGAAGCTCCTGCAGAAGATCCCGAAGAGATTCAGGTAGAAGAAACAGAGGAAATCATTGACGATATTGATGAATCTGCAGAAGATATGGATACAAAGGATGCTGAGGATACCGTATCTGTAGAAGAATAATTAGTAACTGATCAGTATAGGTTGAAGCGTTTACCGCCAAGACCTAAGGATATGATTCAATAACTATATGAAAGCCGGTCTTTCATGAAATACAGGGAGTCATTGCCTGAAGCTTCTGGAAACAGGAGAGGGGAATGGCTCCCTTTTTGTTGGAAAACACGTATATTTGTCAGCCAATTTGTACAATCCGGCAGCTTATGAATGGGCAAGGCTGAACTGTTATTTTTTTAAATCTTTTTAGGAGTAAGATATTGACAAGGGAAAATTCATTGTTTATACTAATTTAGTGTGCATTTCCAGGCATAGTATGCGTATTGTATAGGCTGCCAGGAATTGCCATATAATATAACATATTTTATATACAGGAGGTGAAACAGAATGCCAACATTTAACCAGTTAGTCAGAAAAGGTCGTCAGACATCCGTAAAGAAGTCAACTGCACCTGCATTGCAGAAGGGATGGAACTCTCTTCACAAGAAGGCTACAGATACTTCCGCTCCTCAGAAGAGAGGTGTTTGTACAGCTGTTAAGACAGCAACCCCTAAGAAGCCTAACTCCGCTCTGCGTAAGATCGCCAGAGTTCGTCTTTCTAACGGAATCGAAGTAACAAGCTACATTCCCGGTGAAGGACACAACCTTCAGGAACACAGCGTTGTTCTGATCAGAGGTGGTAGAGTAAAGGACTTACCTGGTACAAGATACCATATTATTCGTGGTACACTTGATACTGCGGGAGTTGCCAACAGAAAGCAGGCCCGTTCCAAATATGGTGCTAAGAGACCGAAAGCAGGCAAGTAATTTGGAACATATTGGACCCACAAACAGAACTAATTTAGTGTTGGAATTCTGTTACAATATAGAATTGCTCGTCAGTTCATTGTAATGAGGACTACCCGCACGTACACAATTGTGAAATTAGAACGACACACTGTGAGTACCGATGATTTATTATTTCATTTTAATAAGGAGGGAAGAACCGTGCCACGTAAAGGACATATTCAGAAAAGAGACGTATTAGCAGATCCTTTATACAATAACAAAGTGGTTACCAAGCTTATCAATAACATTATGTTAGATGGTAAGAAGGGTGTAGCACAGAAGATTGTATATGGTGCTTTTGAAACCGTTGAAGAGAAATCCGGCAAGCCGGCTCTTGAAGTATTCGAGGAGGCTATGAACAACATCATGCCTGTTCTCGAAGTTAAGGCAAGACGTATCGGTGGTGCTACCTATCAGGTACCGATCGAGGTAAGACCGGAAAGACGTCAGGCATTAGGACTTCGTTGGTTAACCATGTTTTCTCGTAAGAGAGGCGAAAAGACCATGAAGGACAGACTGGCTAACGAAATTCTGGATGCTGCAAACAATACCGGAGCAGCAGTAAAGAGAAAAGAAGATATGCACAAAATGGCAGAAGCAAACAAGGCATTTTCTCACTACAGATTCTAATCGGATCTGTGGAGAGGGTCTTGCTTGTGCCTAGACTAATATAAGGAGGAAAAACCTTTGGCTGGAAGAGAATATCCGTTAGAGAGAACCAGAAATATTGGTATTATGGCTCATATCGATGCTGGTAAGACCACATTGACAGAGCGTATTCTTTATTATACCGGTGTTAACTATAAGATTGGTGATACTCACGAAGGTACTGCTACCATGGACTGGATGGAACAGGAGCAGGAAAGAGGTATCACAATTACATCTGCAGCTACCACATGTCACTGGACTCTCGAAAAAGAAACCAAGCCCATGCCCGGTGCATTAGAGCATCGTATCAACATCATTGATACTCCGGGACACGTTGACTTCACTGTAGAAGTAGAACGTTCCTTACGTGTACTTGATGGTGCAGTCGGTGTATTCTGTGCAAAGGGTGGTGTTGAGCCTCAGTCAGAAAACGTATGGCGTCAGGCTGACACCTACAATGTACCTCGTATGGCTTTCATCAACAAGATGGACATCCTTGGTGCGAACTTCTATGGTGCAGTAGAGCAGATCAGAACCCGTTTAGGTAAGAATGCCATCATTCTTCAGTTACCGATTGGTAAGGAAGACGAATTCAAGGGAATCATCGATCTGTTTGAAATGAAGGCTTACATCTATAATGATGATAAGGGTGATAACATCACTGTTACAGATGATCTCGGAGATATGAAAGATGATGCGGAAACGTATCGTGCTGAACTGATTGAGAAGATCTGTGAATTAGATGATGATTTAATGATGATGTATCTGGAAGGGGAAGAACCTTCTGTAGAAGAAATGAAGAAAGTTTTAAGAAAGGCAACCTGCGAATGTACCGCTGTTCCGGTATGCTGTGGCTCTGCATATCGTAACAAGGGTGTTCAGAAGCTTCTGGATGCTGTTGTTGAGTACATGCCGGCTCCTACCGATATCCCTCCGATTAAGGGTACCGACCTGGAAGGCAATGAGGTTGTAAGACATTCTTCTGATGACGAACCGTTTGCAGCTCTTGCATTCAAGATCATGGCAGACCCGTTCGTAGGAAAGCTTGCATTCTTCCGTGTATATTCCGGTACGATGAACTCCGGTTCTTATGTACTGAATGCTACTAAGGATAAGAAGGAACGTGTTGGACGTATTCTTCAGATGCATGCAAACAAGAGAGCAGAGCTTGAAAAAGTTTACTCCGGTGATATCGCAGCAGCAGTTGGATTCAAGTTTACTGGTACCGGTGATACCATTTGTGATGAACAGCATCCGGTAATTCTGGAGTCCATGGAATTCCCTGAACCGGTTATCGAGCTTGCAATCGAGCCTAAGACAAAGGCAGGCCAGGGTAAGATGGGTGAAGCTTTAGCAAAGCTTGCTGAAGAAGATCCTACCTTCCGTGCTCATACAAATCAGGAAACCGGTCAGACCATTATCGCCGGTATGGGCGAGCTTCATTTGGAAATTATCGTAGACAGACTTCTTCGTGAATTCAAGGTAGAAGCTAACGTTGGTGCGCCTCAGGTTGCTTACAAGGAAGCATTTACCAAGGCTGTTGAAGTAGATTCCAAATACGCTAAGCAGTCCGGTGGTCGGTGACAGTATGGTCACTGTAAAGTTAAGTTCGAGCCTATGGAAGCAAACTGTGAGAAGTTTGAATTTGATCCTAAGGCTAACATCCTGATCAATGATCCGCCTACACTGTTATTTGAATCTACCGTAGTTGGTGGTGCAATTCCGAAGGAATACATTCCTGCAGTCGGTGAAGGTATCCAGGAAGCAGCTCAGGCCGGTATTCTTGGAGGATTCCCGGTACTTGGTGTTCATGCTACTGTATATGATGGATCCTATCATGAAGTCGACTCTTCTGAAATGGCATTCCACATTGCCGGATCCATGGCATTCAAGGATGCTATGGCTAAGGCATCACCGGTACTTCTTGAGCCGATCATGAAGGTAGAGGTTACCATGCCGGAAGAATACATGGGTGATGTAATCGGATCACTGAATTCCAAGCGTGGTCAGATCCAGTCTATGGATGATATTGGCGGTGGTAAGATCGTCAGAGCACTTGTTCCGCTTGCTGAAATGTTTGGTTACTCTACAGAACTTCGTTCTTCCACACAGGGACGTGGTAACTACTCCATGTTCTTCGAAAAGTACGAGCCGGTTCCGAAGAGTGTTCAGGAAAAGGTACTTGCTGCAAAGGCAAAATAATTTAACGTGCTTTTGAATCATCCGAGTACGAAAAAGTGCTTGAAATATATACAGCTATTTTATATAATTAAAGTTAGCTGATTAAATGA
>USDI01000015.1 GCA_900553305.1 uncultured Lachnospiraceae bacterium | reverse complement strand
TATACTCTGTCCTCCATTTCTCATGCTTTCTGGCTTTCCGGACTTCCTCATCAATAGGAAATTGGTATTTCTTTCCGGTCAATTGATTTTTTCGGTTCGAAGTGCCTGCTTGTATTCCGCTTTGGTGTACCCTGCTTTCATAATCATTTTAAAGTTAAATCCACGTTCTTTCATGCGTCGGATTGCTTCCATTCTTTCCTCGCGTTTTCCCTCTTTGTATTTCTCCCTCTGTAACATTTCAAATGTCATATACTCTGTCCTCCATTTCTCATGCTTTCTGGCTTTCCGGACTTCCTCATCAATTCGGGCAGCCAGTTTTCCCTGTATCCTTCGTCCCGCAATATAATCCAGAAAATCCCTTAATTCCGGGGTCAGCTTTGAGGTATCGCCATCGGCATTCAAGAATACCTTCACCGTTCCATCCTCAAGGCATAATCCTTCCACTTCACGGCATCGGTTCTCAAAGGTATACACGCAGGCATTCTTTCCAAAAAGATCATAGGTACAGATAAAAATCACATACGATTCCTTCAGTTCCTCATAATCAGCTCCCCGTTCAATCAGATTCAGATCGATCATTCCCTGATAATATCTTGATCTTTTCGGGAGATTCTTCTTACGGGCTGCCTGCATCTCCAGATCATATACGGTATGTCCGTCTTCCAGATAGACATCCAGCCGCACTCCCTTTCCTTCCGCTGTCATTTCGATCTGCTTCTGCCAGTCGTGATATACTATTTTCCTGATCTTCTTTCCGAGAATTACTTCCAACAGTTCCTTACAAAGTGGTTCGTTATTGTACAAGATTTTACAGAAAATGAAATCATCTGTAAAATCAAGCTCCTCATATCTTTTGCTCATTCATAATCCTTTCTCTGTGGTATCAAAGAAAGCTGAGGATTAATTATATTATACCTCGCGGTATCGTATGCGTGCAACCATATTTTGTTTTATGGCATGCCGTTTATATGATGTAATCCGTTTCCAACAGCTTTTCTCTGTTCTATCCAAAGCATCATTTGCAAAATTGCTGTGATGCAATTCCCTCTTTGGCTGCAAAGTAATTTCCACTCACCTGTGTTACACTTCCTTCCAGACAAAGCTCCATTAACATACATAAAATTTCCGGCGTAGTAACCGTCATTTTCCTCTTCTTTTCATACGTCGAACGGATCTCTTCCACACTCTTCGGAAGAAAGTCCAGTATTTCAAGAAGGATCTGCAGTCTTTGATCCTTATTCTCAGCAGCTTCCGTTTCCTGCTGAGGATTTTCCAGTGAAAACTCCATCTGTCTGGGTGTAAGGTGCTGTAGCAAATCCTGCGGAGACACAGCAATGAGTGCTCCCTGCTGTAACAGGAGATTGCAGCCATCGCTCAGCCGGTCAGTCAGCCTCCCAGGAATAGCATAAACCTCCCGTCCCTGCTCCAGTGCCATATCTACGGTAATAAAGGTGCCGCTTTTCTGCCGCGCTTCCACGACCAGAATCACATCAGCAAGTCCCGACACAATCCGGTTCCGTTCCGGAAAAAGCCGTTTCATCGGTTCTGTTCCAGGTGGAAAGGTTGATATAATTCCTCCCTGTTCCAGAATCCGTTCATACAGCCTGCGTGAAGATTTCGGATAGCAGATGTCCACGCCGCACCCAAGAACCGCATAAGTCCTGCCTCCTCCCTGCAGTGCCGCTTCCTGTGAGATACTGTCAATTCCTCTTGCCATACCGCTGATTACCGGTATGCCATGTGCCCCTAGCTCCTTTGCAAAATTCTTCGCTACATAAATTCCATATTCCGAACATTCACGTGCACCGATCATGGCTACTGCCGGAAGATTCTCCGGCGGCAGTTGTCCCAGTACATACAATGCATAAGGTGCCGACGGAATTTCACGGAGCCGCCGGGGATAGTCTTCATCCTCTTCTGTAAGAAAACGGATTCCTTTTTGCAGCAGTTCCTCATATTCCCTGTTTAAATCATAAGTTCTCGTATACTCTGCCGCCTCGTCCATCCTTGCCTCCTTAAGCACTTCAAGAACTCCCTTGCTTCTTCTCTTCACTGCTCCATAGACCTCAAACGGAGTATGATACCTCCTTAAAAGCTCCCGGATCGTTCCGTTTCCTGCTCCCGGCATCCGGTGAAGCCAGTATTCATATTTTTTATTTTCCATGTCTGATTCCTTTTCATTCTTGCTTTTTTACTTATTCTTACTTTCCGTTCTTGTCTTTCATTTAAACTTTTCTCTCTATATTCTTCTCTTCATGGTACTTATATAATATGTTTTCCTTATTTCATTCCTTAGTTATCTCAAATTCTTATCTGATTTGCGTTCTGCCCAACACCTTGCCTGTATATCTCTCAACGTTCCGGTTCCATATTCCGGTAGCTCATTGCCTCTGCCAGGTGGGGCAGCCGGATTTCTTCACTTTCTTCCAGATCTGCAATGGTTCGTGCCACCTTCAGCAGGTGATGATATCCTCTTGCACTTAACTGCATTTTGTTCGAAAGCTGCTCCGTATAGCTCTGCTCCTGCTTTCCAAGACAACAATATTTTTCGCATTCCTTCATAGTTAAATCAGAATTAAATTTTATATTTGTTCCCTTATAACGCCTCTCCTGCATTTCACGGGCACGATTTACCTTCTCACGCATTTCCGCACTGGATAATCCGGTCTTTTTCTTCTGAAGCTGTCCGATTTCTACCCTGTCTGCCTCCAGACACAGATCCATCCGGTCCAGAATCGGTCCCGACAGATGACTCCGGTACATATGCCGTTCAAAGGGCGTACATTTGCAGCGGTTGCGATCCGGATAATAGCCGCAGGGGCAGGGATTCATTGCCCCGATCAGCATGAAATCCGCCGGGTAAGTAAACGATCCTGTACTTCTTGCAATATGAATCTCCTTATCTTCCAACGGCTGCCGCAGCAGATCAATGGTCTGCCTTTGAAACTCAGGAAGTTCATCCAGGAACAGCACACCACGGTGTGCCAGACTGACAAGGCCAGGTTGTGGGACCTTGCCTCCACCTGCCAGTGCGTGAATCGTAACGGAATGATGAGGATTTAAAAACGGTCGTTTTTTAATCAAATTCTGTCCTTTGGGAAGTCGTCCGGCGATGCTGTAGATCGAGGTTACTTCCATACTTTCTTCAAAACTCAATTCCGGCAGAATACCCGGAATCCTCTTGGCGATCATTGTTTTCCCTGCCCCCGGCGGCCCGACAATCAGCATATGGTGAAAGCCTGCAGCTGCAATCATCGCTCCCCTTTTCAGGTTCTCCTGTCCGTGAACCTCTGCAAAATCCAGTGTTTTCTCTTCCTGTCCAGGGTTCTTTTCCTTCCATTGCTTTTGGGTTTCCGCTTCCTGCTGCCTTTGTTCTTTTTCCATATTTATCTGCTCTTCCTCGGGCAGCTTCAAATAATCACAGGCTTCCTGAACGCTTCCGACTCCTGCTACACGGATTCCTTCAATGACCGCCGCTTCCGAATAATTGTCCCTCGGCACAAGGCACTTCCTTTTCCCTTGGCGAAAAGCCTCCCACACAAGCGGAAGCGCGCCCTTTACTCCCTTAACTTCTCCACTAAGCCCAAGCTCCCCAATTACAAACACATCCGAAAGTCCTTCTGCATCCAGAATTTCTGTCGCTGTCAAAATTCCTAATGCAATCGCAAGATCAAAGCCGGTTCCGGCCTTATGGATATCTGCCGGTGACAGATTCACGGAAATATGGGATAGCGGAAAATCCATGCCCGAATTCTTAAGTGCAACCTTCACTCTCTCCTGTGATTCCCGCACTTCACTCCCCAGGCTTCCTACCATAACAAGGCATGGTAACCCCCGGGATACATCCACCTCGACCTGAATCAGGTGGCTTTGGAGACCATAAATTGTCCCCGAACATATTGAACTGAACACAGTTCCTCCCTTCTCCTTCTCTCCCTCTTGCTGTTCCAATTGCCACTCAGATTATTGGAATGATGCCGTGATATACGGCCTAAGAAAAATGAACCGCATGATTCCATGCTTTTAGAAGCTATATTGCAGTAACTTCAGACCGTCACTGCTCTATAAAATCCTATTCCATTGTGATTATATACAATTTAATTCTTGATTGCAAGATTTTATTTGTTAGTTTTTACCACGTCAACTCACATTATACAGAATATTACCTAACTTATTTTTAAGCTTTAATTTTCCACGACTGACTGCTTGCTTTTGGACATATTAAATGCTATTCTCTCAATTATATCCAATCTGTTTCCTCTTTCTCTTAACTTTGCTACATCTTAAGCTGCATTTTGGATATTTTCCCTACTTTTTCTCATTTTATATCCAACTTTCCGCTCCATTTCATGACTTTCTTCCCCTAGCACCTTTTCTTTTGGATATTTTTCTTGTCTTTCTTCAATATATATCCAATTTTCACTTCTATTTCACGTCTTTCTTCTCCTTGCATCCTTTCTTTTGGATATTTTCCTTGTCTTTCTTCAATATATGTCCAATTTTCAGTTCTGCTTCATGTCTTTCTTCTCCTAACCTTCTTGCTTTTGGATATTTTCCTGCTTTTTCTTCAATATATATCCAATTCACCACTATTCTTCATCAATTCAGCCTCACTTTATTACTAAATTTGGATATATTGCAATCATAAGTGCTCTTTATATCCAACCCAACTCTGGGAATACATAAATTGAGCCATAAAAAACAAAAGTATGCGGAAACACATAATTTCTATCCCCCAAAAAGAAAAGGGCCGGAAACACATAATTTCTACCCCCCCCCAAAAAGAAAAAGACCGGAAACGCATAATTTCCACCCCAAAAAGAAAAACCGGAAACACGCAGAACAATTCATTCCATGTGTTTCCGGTTTTATTCATCAGATAATCTTATGCTCCATTCCGTCAGGATCGGTAGCAAACTGGATCGCCATTTCACGATCGATCACTCCACTGTAATAAAGCTGCATGATAGCTTCGTCCATAATCATCATGCCCTGCTTGCGGTTCGTCTGCATCACGCTCATAAGCTGGTAGGCCTTACCTTCACGGATCAGGTTGCGGACAGCATGATTGGAATGCAGTACCTCAAAGGCTGCCACACGTCCAGTTCCATCTGCCTTTGGAATCAACTGCTGGGAAATAACCGCCTCCAAAACATTCGCAAGCTGCACACGAATCTGTTGCTGCTGATGTGGCGGGAATACGTCAATCACACGGTCTACGGTACTTGCTGCCCCGATGGTATGCAGGGTAGACAGCACGAGGTGTCCGGTTTCTGCTGCGGTAATTGCAACGCTGATAGTCTCAAAGTCACGCATCTCTCCGACAAGAATGACATCCGGATCTTCACGGAGGGCTGCACGGAGTGCATTGGCATAAGACTGGGAGTCCAGGCCGATTTCTCTCTGGTTTACCATGGACTTCTTATGCTGATGCAGGTATTCAATCGGGTCCTCCAACGTAATTACATGGCATTCCCTGTTGTTATTAATTTTATCAATAATCGCTGCCAGCGTGGTAGACTTACCACTTCCCGTAGGTCCTGTAACCAGAATCAGACCTTTCTTACGCTGGTACAGGTCAACGACGGACTCCGGCACGCCAAGCACTTCCGGCGATGGCACCTGCGTTCCCACAAGTCGTAAGGCTATTGCCACAGAACCTCTCTGGCGGTATGCATTTACACGGTATCTTCCTAAGTTTGAAATGGAAAAGGACATATCATGCTCGCCGTCCCGGTCAAACATGGCTCTCTGCCTCTCATCCATAAACTGATCCAGCATCTGCAGGGTATCCGGCGGCAGAAGCCGATCATAGTTCATTGTAATCAACTGCCCGTTCACACGCATTTTCGGTGGAATACCAACTGTGATATGTACGTCGGAAGCCCCCGCCCGCTTCGCCTCCCGGAGCAGTTCCTCTATTGTAGGGATATTTGACATTTATCAGTTCCTCCTATCCATAAGCTTTTAAGCCTTCTCTCAATTTTAATAACGCTCGTTTTTCTATTCTGGAAACATAGCTTCGCGAAATCTGAAAGCGTTCCCCCACTTCCCGCTGCGTTACTTCTGTTCCCGTCCGTAACCCATATCTCAATTCAATAATTTCACGTTCCCGCTCTGTAAGTACCTGCTGCATCAGTATTTTCAGGCGCCGGATATTCTCCCTTTCATACATCTGTTCCACAACATCTTCCTGCACCTGCTCAATCACATCTAAGAGACTGATTTCGTTTCCCTCTTTGTCTGTCCCAATCGGTTCAAAAAGAGAAACTTCACGGGAATTTTTCTTTTTACTGCGCAGCAGCATCAGAAATTCATTATCAATACATCGTGATGCATAAGTACTCAGCTTTCCTTTTCCTGCATCAAAGGACTCTATCGCTTTAATCAATCCGATGGTTCCTATGGAAATCAGATCCTCCATATTTTCATCCACGTTCTGATATTTCTTCGCAATATGTGCCACCAGACGTAAGTTTTTCTCGATCAGAATCTCACGCGCCCTGGCTGCCTGTACCGGATCATCCGCATGCAAAAGCTGTATATATTGTGCCTCTTGTTCCGTAGATAAAGGTTGTTGAAAAGTTTTCAAAGGGCACCACCAAAGTCTTTTCTATTATTCTATGACCTGCGGTGGCTCCAAGTGCCTTTCCCACTAATTTAATTATCTGCCGGACGGTGCGGACAGCTTTCCACTACCTTTGATTATACTGATTTCACAGCATAAAGTCCACAAAAACCTGATTGCTGACATCAATTCCATGCGATGTCAGCCGCAGGCGTACGAACGGCTTTCCTTGTTGGTTTTCTTGGCACTTCTCCATCGAACCTGACTCTTCTCTCATTTTCCCCTCTTCTTCTCCTGTCACTTCAAGCAATCCCAGCTTCTCATGTTTTTCGATCACCCCTGGGAACACCTCTTCAAACCGTCTGCCAAAATTTTCATAGAACTTCCGCTCCGAGACTCCTTCCATCATCCTTAGTCCCAGAAACATGAATTCTTCCATCTGTTCCTCAACCGGCAGCTCCTGTACTTCCTCTCTTATTTTTTTCAGCCTTTCATTCATGTTTTTATCCGAACAGGCTGCATTCCCGCTTTCCATGTCGTTCTTCTCTATGTTGTTTTTCCCTGTGTTGCTTTTCCCTGTGTTGCTTTCTTCCACACAATCTTTTTCAATATTGCCTTTTCTCACAATGCTCTGCTCATTTCCGCCCCACATCAAGTTTACATAACTCAAAATATCCCTCACATTATGGAATCGGACATTCCGGATCAAAGATGCGCTGCCGATTCCAAGACCGAGATAATTTCCTCTCTGCCAGTACACCTTATTGTGAAAGCATTCCTTTCCTTCTTTGGCATAATTGGAGATTTCATAGCGGTGGTAACCTGCTTTTCTTAAAATATCGTCTGTTATTTCATACATTCTGCGTTCCGTGTCTTCGTCCGGCAGGTTCAGCTCCTGTTCGTAAAAGGGGGTTCCCTCTTCGACAATGAGACTATAAGCAGAAATGTGGGCAGGCTGTGGCTGCAGCGCCAATACCTTCTGTAAAGTTTCCTGATAAGAGTCCATGGTCTGCTCCGGAATGGCAGACATCAGGTCCACATTGATGTTGGTAAAGCCTGCTTCCACTGCCATTTCATACGCCTTCAAAAAGTCTGCATAGGTATGTATCCTGCCAAGTGCTTTCAGTTCTTTGTCATTGGCAGACTGTAAACCAATGCTGATCCGGTTAATTCCACATGCATAATAAGCCCGCATCTTTTCCGGTGTCACCGTCCCCGGGTTCATCTCCATGCTGATCTCACAGGTATCCGTAAGGACAAAGCAATGTTTCACCGTTTCCATAATGCGTACCGTCTGTTCCGGCTGCAGCACCGATGGCGTTCCACCGCCAATAAAAACAGACACCACCTGAAACTCCCGGTATTCAGGCGATGTCTCCTGTATTTCACGGCACAGTGCCTCTACATACTGTTCCTGCACATCCGCACTCTGTGGGCCGGACAGGAAATCACAGTAGAGACATTTTCGTACACAAAACGGTATATGAAGATACAAACTCAAATTTTGTTTCATTTATTTATCATCCAGCTTTAATACGCTCATAAATGCTTTCTGCGGAATTTCCACGTTACCAATCTGGCGCATACGTTTCTTTCCTTCCTTCTGCTTTTCCAGAAGTTTCTTCTTACGGGTAATATCACCACCGTAACACTTCGCAAGCACATCTTTCCGGTAAGCCTTGACGGTTTCCCTGGCAATAACCTTACCGCCGATTGCTGCCTGAATCGGGATTTCAAACATATGACGCGGAATTTCATCCTTTAACTTCTCGCACATCTTACGGCCACGCTCATAGGCACTGTCCGCATGCACGATAAAGGAAAGTGCATCGACCTCTTCCTTGTTAATCAGGATATCCAGCTTCACAAGCTCGGATCGCTCATAGCCCTTTAACTCATAGTCAAAAGATGCATAGCCTCTGGAACGGGATTTCAGTGCATCAAAGAAGTCGTAAATAATCTCATTTAACGGTAGCTCGTATTTCAGAAGTGCTCTTGTGGATTCAATATATTCCATACCAAGGTATCTTCCACGCCGTTCCTGACAAAGCTCCATAATCGAACCGATGAACTCGGTCGTTACCATGATCTCTGCAGAAACCACCGGTTCTTCCATATAATCAATTTCTGTCGGGTCCGGCAGATTGGACGGATTCGTCAGTTCAATCATTTCCCCGTTCAGCTTGTGTACATGATAAATAACACCCGGTGCGGTTGTTACGAGGTCCAGATTGTACTCCCGCTCTAAACGCTCCTGAATAATTTCCAGATGAAGCAGTCCCAGGAAGCCACATCGGAAGCCAAAGCCCAGTGCAATCGAGGTTTCCGGCTCATAGCTTAAGGAAGCATCGTTTAACTGCAGCTTCTCTAACGCATCCCGCAGATCTGGATATTTCGCGCCATCTGCCGGATACATTCCGCAATATACCATGGAATTTACTTTCTTATAGCCGGGAAGCGGCTCTGTACAGGGATTATTGAGATCCGTCACAGTATCACCGACAGCCGTATCCTTTACATTCTTAATGGAAGCGGTAATATAACCTACCATGCCGGCTTCCAGTTCGTCACAGGGGATAAACTGACCGGCTCCGAAATAACCGACCTCCACAACTTCTGCAGTTGCGCCGGTTGCCATCATTTTAATACTTGTCCCTTTGGAAACCCTTCCGTCCATCAGACGGCAGAAAATAATAACACCCTTATAGGAATCGTATAAGGAGTCAAAAATCAGCGCTTTCAGCGGCTGATCGGGATCTCCCTTGGGTGCCGGAATCTTATGTACAATCGCTTCGAGCACTTCATCGATGCCAATTCCGTTTTTGGCAGAAATAAGCGGTGCATCCTGTGCTTCAATACCGATTACATCTTCAATTTCATTCTTTACACGCTCCGGCTCTGCACTCGGCAGGTCGATTTTATTAATGACCGGGAACACCTCAAGGTCATGATCCAGTGCCAGATAGACATTGGCAAGGGTCTGTGCCTCAATTCCCTGTGCCGCATCCACGACAAGAATGGCCCCGTCGCATGCGGCAAGGCTTCTGCTGACCTCATAATTGAAGTCTACATGCCCCGGCGTGTCAATCAGGTTAAAAATATATTCTTCACCGTCCTGCGCTTTATAAATCGTCCGGACAGACTGTGCCTTAATCGTAATTCCACGTTCTCTTTCCAGATCCATGTTGTCAAGTACCTGTGCCTGCATTTCACGGCTGGTCAACAGTCCTGTCTTTTCTATAATACGGTCTGCAAGGGTAGACTTACCATGGTCAATATGCGCTACAATGCAGAAATTCCGGATTTTGCTCTGATCAATATGTGACATAAATTCTAAACCTTTCCTAATTATGCTGATAACTATTCTACCTCTTTTTCAGCACCATGGCAAGAACATGTGCCAACGGATCGCAGGCATTCATGATTTCTTCGACAGTATTGTTCTGTGCTCCAAGTTCAATCAGCATGCTTTTCGGACATAAATGCATGTTATATCGGTAGGCTTTCAGGTAAATCTTGCGTGTCAGTCCCGGATAATATTCATTGGCAAGCACCTGCGCCTGAAAGGAAAACGCCAGATTATCCAGAATATACGGATTTTCCAGATAGGAAATCTCCCCCTGTTTCCTCAAATAGCTTAATCCATTAAAAAACATGAAGCGCGCTGTCGGTCTTCCCTGCAAATCCATGACAAGTCTCCGGTCATTCGCCATTTCATCCCGGTGCAGATCAATCACCACTTCGATACTGGGATTTTCCTTCAAAATCTGCTCTACTGCCGGAAGTGCCTTTTCATAGGCATTGTCCCGTTCCTGGTCATAGACTCCCGTATCGTGCAGCACACGGAAGCCATATCCTTCGAGAAGCTCCGTCAGACGGTCCCCCGCTCCAATAATCGTTGTTGACGGATCCCCCGGAATGGAATCCGCGAAGTCCTCGCTTGCATGCGTATGATAAATCAGGATCTGTGGGCCCTGCTCTTCGTCTTCATTATTTAATATTAAATCTTCATTTAATAACCGTTCTGCATCCAGATATTCTTCTTTCATACTGGTAGAACCGTCTACCGCAAAGAACTCAGAACGTAGATCATCCTCCGTCCACTGCTTCGTCCAGTCATATGTATAGGCAGGCACTGCCGCCAGTTCAAATCCGGAAGAGGCAGCTCCCGGAGAAAAGGGTTCATTTTCTTCCAAATCCACTTCTCCACTATTTTCCTGCCCCTGTTCTGTCAGATTTATGTCAGAATCCGTTATCCCATTCTCTCTCAGCATCTGTTTGAAATATTCTTCCTGAGGAATCTCTGTAGATTCCTGTTCCCTTAACATTTCTTCCTGGATCTCCGGCTGGATCTGTATTCCTGTTGGAGTTCCCTCTTCATCCGAATCAATAATCTGGATCTGCAATCCTTCCAACGCCTGAGCCTGCCCATCTTGCCATCTTTGCTCACCTTCTGCATCATCGTCTACATTAGAGTCTGTCAGCTCCGCCAGTTCTGTTATTTCTGTTGCACCGACACCTTCTGTCTCTGACCCATCTCCTGCTTCTGCTTCCGCTGCCTTCACTCCTGCACCTTCCACTTTCACTTCTGCGCCTGCCTCTGCGGCTCCCGTTCCTACGCCTTCCGCCACCACTGCTCCGGAGTCCGCTGTTATATATGCGCCGTAATAATAATAGGCAGATTCCATGGCAATGGCGCGTTCCACTAATGACAACTCCGCAACCTTACGATCCATCTGCCGCAGATATCCTGCCACAGGCAGATACACCAATTCTACCTGACTAATCAACACCAGTGCTGCAAATTGTATGATGCCCTTCCGGGCCAGATGACTGTTCCATAATCTATACAAGTTTCCACACCCCACTAGGGTATTTTATGCTTGCTTTGTCTTAATCATTCAATTTCATGCGTTTTACAGTTCCAAAGCCAGATGAATGGCATTGCAAATAATATGGCTGATCTGCTGGATTTCATAATCTACATCTTTTCCCGTAACATACATGTTATAAAGTTCATCCATAGCGCCCGTTATCTTTTCTTTCCGGTCAAGGAAATCCTGATCTTCCATGGTACAGTCCTTAAAAACCGCATCCTGCACGATAGTTGCGGCATCCACAACCGTAGGAACACCAAGTGCAATGACCGGTACACCAAGGTTCTCCTCCTGAATGGCATTCCGGTAATTTCCGACTCCGGAACCCGGATTAATTCCCGCATTGGAAATCTGAATCGTACGGTTCAGTCTTTTGATCGATCTTGCTGCTAATGCATCAATCACAATCACCAGGTCCGGATGTGTCTGTGCCACCACACCGCTGATGATTTCCTGTGATTCCATTCCGGTCTTCGCCATAACGCCCGGAACAAGGCTGCTGGTAAGGGGAAGCTTACGGCCTTCATAAGCCGCATTCCCGAATTCCATTACCATATGCCTGGTAATCGTCAGGTTATCCACCACACGTGGTCCTAATGAATCCGCCGTCACCTCCCGGTTTCCAAGCCCGACTATAAGAATACTTAACTGCTCCTTTTCCTTCGGAAGTAAGGACTTGATCTGGTATGCCAGCTCCCTGGCGATCTCCTCATGGTAATCTTCATCCGGATGTGCCATATTGGGAGCTTCCAGCGTCACATAGGTTCCCATCGCCTTTCCCAGAAGACGTGCTCCATTCTTACTCTCGATCGTCACCCGTGTAATCTTAATCTCACTTTCTTCCTTATATTCTTCTTCCACCTGTACCCCATGAAGGTGTTCCTCCTTCTCTGAGACACTTTCACGTGCTTCTAAAGCCAAGTCCGTCCGAATCTGCACCTGCTCCATTTTTCTGCCCCTCCGAAATTATTTTCATAAATATTTTTCCAGAATTGTCATATTTTATTCGTTTTGTTATTGACATATTTGCAGGATGCGGCTACAATAATATGCGTGTGTTTACATTAAAACGTCCGTGTCCGGCTTTAATGAAACATCTCAGTAACTTACGATTTTAATAGGAGGTGTACATCGTGGCTAACATTAAATCTGCAAAGAAGAGAATTTTAGTTAATCAGACAAGAGCTGAAAGAAATAAGGCAATCAAGTCCGGCGTTAAGACAGCTGTCAAGAAGGTTGTTGCTGCTATCGAAGCAAACGACAAGGCTGCTGCACAGGAAGCTTTAGTTGCTGCTACCACAGTAATCGATAAGGCTGCCAGCAAGGGCGTTTACCATAAGAACACAGCTTCCAGAAAAGTATCTCGTTTAGCTCAGGCTGTTAACAAGATGGCTTAATCATCGGAAGATCTAAAATTTAATGAATGAAAATATAAGACCTCAACTCATACCGTCATGTGAGTTGAGGTCTTTTATTTGTAACTATTCTGAATCGTTACTATAAAAGATAAGCAGGACGATAAGCCGGGTTATGTCGTTGAGTGATCATCTATCTAGGACTACTGTTGCCAATAGCCTCAAGCGACCCACCTGAAGGCTGGTCGGGCAAACCTTAGCGCCTTCGTTTTGGTCTTGCTTCGAATGGGGTTTACATGTGCCCCGCCTGTTACCAGGCAGGCGGTAGTCTCTTACGCTGCCTTTCCACCCTTACCTCTTGCGAGGCGGTATATTTCTGTTGCACTGGCCTTGGAGTCACCTCCACCGGACGTTATCCGGCATTCTGCCCTGTGAAGCCCGGACTTTCCTCACCCGTATAAATACGGCCGCGATCACCTGTCCTACTTATGTCTCTATTTAATTACCTGCCATCGACACCACTTCTTTGTAAGCAAGCTTCCAGGAAAGTGTGTCAATGGCAGCTGCATGGCTTATTAGTTCTCAGACATTGAACAGACTTCCCCCGATAAACTCACGGCAGATGGAGTTATTGGGAACGTTTTCACTGTCAATGCCAAGGAAGTATTCGAGGAATTTTAAGAGACGCTTTGCCTCGTAATATTCCGGTTCTCCCTTCTGGATGCTGAATAGCAGCGGCTCTGCGTACTGTTTCAGTACCGCAAGCTCATAAATCAGCACGGAATTAAACATCACATCCGCACTTTCCTGATAAGGGAAAATATACGCTTCCTCGCCACGGCGTACGGAAGGCCACATTTCAATCGTCCGCTTCGCACTTGCGCCTCTTGTTCTGGCGTCCCTTACCATACGGCGGATCAGTCTTCCATCAGTGGTCGGTATTCTATTATGCTCGTCAATATTAAGACTTGTCAAGGCACTAATATAAATCTTATACTTACTGTCATCGGGAAGCCCTGCCGTGGTCTTGGGATTCAATCCGTGAATTCCTTCGATGACAAGCACATCCTCCGGCCCTAACTGTTTGAAATTACCCTTATATTCACGAAGTCCTGTCTTAAAATTAAAGGAAGGAATCTCGACTCTTTCTCCCTTTAACAGACGCTGCATATCCTCGTTAAACTGCGCCACATCAATGGCTTCCAGGCATTCGAAATTGTAATCCCCGTTTTCATCCCTCGGTGTCTTATCCCTGTTTACGAAATAATCATCCAGTCCGATCGGATGCGGCACCAGTCCATAGGTACGGAGCTGTACCGATAACCGGTGGGAAAACGTGGTTTTACCCGAAGAGGACGGACCTGCAATCAGCACAAACTTCACATCCCCGCGCTTCACGATTTCCTGCGCAATCTCACCGATTCTGCGCTCCTGCTGTGCCTCCTGCATGAGAATCATATCATTCATATCCCCGCTGCAGATCGCATTGTTTAAGTCCCCGACCGTTTCAATTCCAATGCTTTCTCCCCACTGTGTCGTGGTTTTCAGCTCATGGAACAGCTTTTCCCTCGGTTCGAAGAAATCAATCTTATCCGGCTCGCTCACACCGGGAATGAGTAGCAGCAGACCTTCTTCATACTGCATCACATCGTAATATTTGAGATATCCGGTGCTTGGCAGCATATAGCCATAATAATAATCGTAGTAACCGTCCAGACAATAGATATTAACTGAAGATCCCCGGCGGTAACGGAACAGGTTCACCTTATCGTACATCTTGTACTTGCGGAACAGCTCTACCGCATCATCAATCGGATAAGACCGCTTGATAATCGGACGGTCGGCATCCACCAGCTCCTTCATTCTCTGCCGGATTTTTTCTGCCATTTCGTGGGTGAGCTTTTCATCCATCCTGATATTGATGTAATAGCCCTGCCCGATGGCAAATTCTACCTTTACCTTCGTAATCTCCTTATCCTCCAACACATCATACACTGATTTGATCAGTGTCATAATGGCAGTACGGACATAGGTTTTGTGCCCGATCACATCCTTTAAGGTCAAAAAAGACAAGGTACAGTCCTTATGTACCGGCTTGATCAGCTCCCGGATCTTTCCGTTTTCAAGCACCAGTGCGATCATATTATCATACTGTTTCTGATATTCGGATGTAATCTCCTCGTATTTCAGTCCATTCGGGTATTCTTTTGTCACCCCGTCAATGGTAATGTTTGCCATACTAGCCTTCTCCTTCCATTTCCTGCAGCGCCATCCGGATAAAAAACAATTCCTGTTCCAGTATATTCCGTCTTGCGCCAATCCGTTCCCCCCCGTAATCCTTCAATGAGCTCAGAATTTCAATATTCTTATGCTCTTCCTTATGTAAATACTGTCTTAAAACGGGGTTCTTCTGCGAAAGCAAAAGCGGTCCGAAACGATAAGCCACTTCCTCATCCCGTGTTCCCGGTATGGAGAACACTTTCCTGCCTTCCTCCCCCCTGACCACCAGATGAACCTTCATCATAGGATAGTATTTCCCATCCTCAAAGACCATATTCTCTGCCACAATTTCAAATCCATGATCAGCAAGAAACTTCCGGAATTCGCAAATCTCCGACTGTGGAGCAAGGATGATCTCCTTGAAGTCTTCTACTTTTTTATTGGAAAGGATCTCCTGCATGAGAGGTCCTCCCATCCCCGCAATAATGAGGCAGTCTGCCTCTCCTTCCCTGTACTGCTTTAATCCATCGGATAACCGTGTGGTAATCCGGTCCTGTAATCCAGCTTCTTCAATATGAATCTGTGCCTGTCCCAACGGCCCCTTCCCGATGTCCATGGCAAGCACTGAGGGGGCTATTCCCTCCTCAACAAGATAAATCGATACAAAGCCATGATCGCATCCCACATCACATACACGCATTCCGGGACTTACCATCTGTGCAATCGCCAGCATTCTCTCCGACAGCCGGACACTTCCTGTTGTTTTCCCTGACATGATCCTTCTCCAGCTTTCCTTTTGCTCATGTGGCTGCTTCGCCATATATAGTCAAATATGCTCAGAACAAATTAGTCCAGATAATCCTTCAGTTTCCGGCTTCTGCTGGGATGGCGGAGCTTGCGGAGCGCTTTGGCTTCAATCTGACGGATACGCTCTCTGGTTACATTAAATTCCTTACCGACTTCCTCAAGGGTTCTGGCCCGTCCATCATCAAGACCAAAACGGAGACGGAGTACCTTCTGCTCTCTTTCGGTCAGGGTTCCCAAAACTTCGACGAGCTGCTCCTTTAACAGGGTAAATGCTGCTGCATCGGCAGGAACCGGTACATTATCATCCTGGATAAAGTCGCCTAAATGGGAATCCTCCTCTTCACCGATCGGGGTTTCCAGAGAAACCGGCTCCTGGGAGATCTTCAGAATCTCACGGACACGTTCTACCGGAAGGTTCATTTCTTCTGCAATTTCCTCCGGAAGCGGCTCTCTTCCAAGCTCCTGTAACAGCTGACGGCTGACACGGATCAGCTTGTTAATCGTCTCCACCATGTGTACCGGAATACGGATGGTTCTTGCCTGATCGGCAATCGCACGGGTAATCGCCTGACGGATCCACCAGGTTGCATAGGTGGAAAACTTGTATCCCTTGCGGTAATCAAACTTTTCAACGGCCTTAATCAGACCTAAATTTCCTTCCTGAATCAGATCAAGGAATAACATTCCTCTTCCGACATAACGCTTTGCAATGCTGACAACCAGACGTAAGTTTGCCTCAGCCAGACGCTTCTTGGCATCCTCATCGCCTTCTTCCATACGTTGTGCCAGCTCTATCTCTTCCTCTGCACTTAAAAGAGGAACCTTACCGATCTCTTTTAAATACATACGAACCGGATCTTCCACACTGACTCCGTCCGGTATGGACAGGTCGATATTCTCCATATCCACCTCGTCTTCTTCGGACAGGATAATCTCTTCATCGTCAATCACATCGTCTTCATCATCGTTTGTAATGCGAAGCACATCGACACCGGATTTTTCCAGATGCTCGGTTACTTTCTCGATTTGTTCCTCATTCAATGCAAGATCAGCCAGAAAATCCACAATTTCCTGATATTCCAAGACATTCTTTTTCTTCTTGGCCATAGCAAGAAGCTGCTTTAATTTTTCCTCAAACTTTGCCTGTACATTTTCATCCATTGGTGTTTCCATCCTTCCTTGTTACTAAATATTACCATTATTAGCTTTAATCCAGTGAAATATGCGTTTTCTCAAGTTCTTCCAGTGCTTTTTTGCCCTCAATCGCCTTTTTGAGTGCATTTACATCGGCACCGAGCCGGCTGGAAAAGTATTCATAACTGTTTCGCTTAAGTGCTACCAGAATATCGTGAAAGGCTTTTTCACGATCCTGCTTCGTTGTAATTTCCTGCAGTTTCGTGTTAAATACGCCTGCTACCTCGCGCTGCTCCTCCATGTCGTTAAACAGACTGATGATTGCCGCCGGGTTGATTTCTCCTCTGTCAAGATCTGCAAACAACCGCTCTGCCACCTTCCGGTACAATTCCTCGGTAAAGTCCTCCACGGAGATGTACTGCTTTACCTTCTGGTATAACTGCGGCTCCTCTACAAGCCAGGTCAGAAAAAGTTTCTGCGGCTTCTTCCGGTTTTCATCCGGGGTGTTCTTCGGCTGGATGCCGGATTTTGGCCGTACCGCCGGCTGTACATTTCCTGTTTTCAGTGCATAACTCATCACCAGCTTGCGCAGATTTTCATATCCGATCAGATACTTGTCCGCAACTGCCTGAATGTAGTTATCCCGTTCCACATCCTCCGAAAACTCACAGAGCTTCTTCGCAATTTCACGGTGGAACCGCGTTTTGGATTCCGGATCCTTCAGGTTATAGTCTCTTTGCAGGATACGCAGTTCGAAGAAAAAGCTGTTCTCCGCCTCGTTAATCCGCTGCTGGAACTTCTCGGCTCCCTCGTTCTTAATGAATTCGTCCGGATCCTTATACGGTTCGAGATTTAAAACCTTACCGGTAAGCTCGACTTCCTTTAAAATTCCGATTGCACGCAATGCTGCATTCACTCCGGCGCCGTCACTGTCGTATGCAAGGATCACTTCTTTGGCATACCTTCTTAAAATATTCGCCTGTCCTGCAGTAAATGCGGTTCCAAGGGAAGCCACCGCCTGGGTAAAGCCCGCCTGATGCATGGAAATGACATCCATATAGCCTTCACAGAGAATAATATTATTCGTCCGTGCGGTTCTTGCAAAATTGAGTCCGTACAGATTACGGCTCTTATCAAAAACCGGTGTTTCGGGAGAGTTTAAGTATTTAGGCTTTCCATCTCCCATCACACGTCCTCCGAAACCGATCACGCGGTGATTGATGTCCTGAATCGGAAACATCACACGGTTCCAGAATTTATCATGCAGACCATATCGTTCATCGAAGCTGGCAAGTCCCGCCTCCTGAATGATCTGGTCATCATAACCTTTGCTCTTTAAATACTTCACAAGATCGTTGCTCGTCACATTGGAAAATCCCAGGCCCCAATGCCGGATCGTCTCATCGGAAAGCTGACGCTTCTTCAGATATTCCAGCCCGACCTTACCGCGTTCACTCCGAAGCTGATAAAAGAAGTATGTCGCGGCAAGCTTATTGATCTCTAAAAGCTTACTTCTCCGGTCTTCTTTCCGGCGCATCTCCTCGGTATATTCAACCTCCGGGAGATTCACACCAGCCCGCTCTGCGAGCATCTTAACCGCCTCCGGAAAGGTGAAATTCTCATACTGCATCACGAAGCTGAACACATTTCCCCCCGCCCCGCATCCAAAGCAGTAATACATCTGCTTGCCGGGCGATACCGAAAAGGACGGCGATTTTTCATTATGAAAGGGACACAGTCCGAAATAACTGCTTCCCTTTTTTTGTATCTTCACATAGCCGGAAATGACATCCACGATGTCGTTTTTCATCCGGACCTCTTCCACTAATTCATCAGGGTAATACATAAACACCTTCCTATGTATTCGGCCAGGATTTGGGAATATAGATTTCCTCATACTTGGCAATTGCAAACCGATCAGTCATCGAGCTGATATAATCACACACAATCCGCTCCTCCGGCTCGTCCTTATCAAGAAGCCTGATCAGATCCACAGGCAGCAGCTCTAAATGATGCCTATAATAGCTGTAAAGCGTCTGGATCAGCATTTCTGCCTTGCCCTCCTGACTCTTCGCTTCCGGATTGTGATAAACTCTTTCAAACATAAATGCACGCAGATTCTTCATGGCATCCGCCACCGGTTCCGACATCACAATGGCATTCTTACCATAGCTGTTGCTCACGATATCATGAATAAAGTGATCCAGTCTCTCTCCTGTCGTATATCCAATGACATCCCCGATCTCCTTGGGGACATCGCTTTCTTTCAAAATTCCTGCACGGATTGCATCGTCCATGTCATGATGAATATAGGCAATCTTATCCGACAGACGCACAATCTGTCCTTCTAAGGTAAAGGGCATTCCCTTCGTCTGATGGTTTTTAATGCCATCCCGTACTTCCATGGTCAGGTTCAGTCCCTGACCGCCCTTTTCCAGAATATCCACAAGGCGTACACTCTGTTCACTATGGATAAACCCGTACGGACAGACCGCATTCAACGCGCGTTCCCCGGCATGTCCAAACGGTGTATGCCCAAGGTCATGTCCCAAGGCAATCGCTTCCACCAGATCTTCGTTCATCCGGAGTGCCTTCGCAATTGTCCTCGCATTCTGGGATACCTCGAGGGTATGCGTCATACGGGTACGGTAGTGGTCCCCCTCCGGCGTCAGAAATACCTGTGTCTTATCCTTCAATCTCCGGAAAGACTTCGAATGCAGGATCCTGTCACGGTCACGCTGATAGACCGGACGGATGTCACACGGCTCTTCCTCCCGAAGCCTCCCTTTTGAATCACGGCTGTGCGCCGCATAGGGACTTAAATATTCAATTTCCAGCTGTTCCAGATTTTCTCGTATGTTCAATGGTTACGTCCTTTATCCCTAAATAAACCAACCGTTCACAAGTCTCTACTTCTAATATTCTGCCTCCGGCTCCATTTTCCTTTTTCTTTCTTTAAGATATTTTTATTTTCCTGTAACCTTTTGCTGCAACCTGTTCTGGTTGCTGTTTCAAGTGCTGGTTTAGTTGTTGCTTTGGTTGCTGACTTGATTTTTCTTTGGTTACTACTCCAGTTACTGCCTTGGCTGCTTCTCTGATTGCTGACTTGATTTCTTCTCTGGGTGTTTCGCTAATTATTGTTTTGGACATATTTCTACCTTTATAGAGAAATATGTCCAAATAATTTTTTCTTTTGGACATATGAACTTCAAATTTCACTGTTTATATCCAATTTTCTTCTAATTTATGCTGTTTCAAGCAATATTTACGGCGTTTTCAGGCTTTATCCACATTTTTTTGGACATAAAAGTATTTTCATAGAAGATTATGTCCAAACACCTTTCGGCAAGCTGCCATTATTTATTATACTGTTATGTTGCTATAAGCTATGCTGTTTTACCTCGATCAGCTATGCTGTTTTACCTCGATCAGCTATGCTGCTTTACCTCGATCAGCTATGCTGCTTTACCTCGATCAGCTATGCTGCTTTGCAGTTATGTGATTATCTCATAATATTGCTTTCTTCCGCAAATACCCACAAATTCATTTATTGCACGGAATAGATAAAATCGCCGCACTTCTGGATGGCTTCGACTGCGGTCTTAAACGGTCCCATCTGGAATACATGCCACATATTCTTATAAGTGTCTAAAGAAACCGATACCCCATCCTTACTCATCTTCTTCTGTAGCATGATAGAATCAGACATCAGCACTTCCAGCTCTCCCACCTGAATGTAGGTTGGCGGAAATCCGGTGAAGTCTCCAAACAACGGGGAAATTTCCGGATTCTGTAAATATTCTACATGAAACAATTCTTCAAACATCTTATTAACATCTTTTTTCTCTCCCACCTGATCTTCTGCCGCCTGTAAATCCACTGTCGCTTCTTCAAGATTTTTCTTCGCCTGTGGCACATAATTTTCAATCATTTCATTTAAGTAGTTCTGGTTCAGAACCGGATCCACATCCGCTTTCGTCTCATGCGTCTTACCGGATACGGTGAGATCTGTCCAGGGTGACATGAGAACAAAGCCTGCCGGAAGCATACGCTTCTGTTCCTTCAGGCGCAGTCCCAGTGCCAGTGCCAGGTTTCCTCCTGCGGAATCGCCTGCCACAAAGATATCCTTCGCTCCATAGCCCTGTAGCATCAGGTAATCCCATGCGGCCTGTGCATCATCCACTGCTGCCGGATAGGGATGCTCCGGTGCCAGACGGTAATCAAAGCAGAACACATCCATGGAAAGCAGGCTCGCCAGCTTTGTCGTAAGGGTTCTGGCATACAACGGGCTTCCGGTGCTGTAGCCGCCGCCATGGCAGTACAGAATAATCTTCCTGCCGGAATGGGGACGGTCTACGCGGATCCACTCGGCATACATCGCTCCGACGGTTGTTTCCGTCACCTCCACTTCCCGGTTATTTCCAAATAAAGCTCCCATCTGATCCTGGGAGTGACGATGCTTTTCAATATCGGTATTTTCAATCAATCCATGGGCTTTACGAATCAGGTTAATGAAGCCCTGGTTAATGTTCTCTTTCGGGGTTCTTCTCACGGATATGGTCCTCCTTGTTTTTCACTTATAGCTTCACTCACATGCCCGTGCTGCGCACTCTCTATCTGTCTTCGACAGATGCATGTTCGTTAATGAGCCCAGGAAAGCAAATGCCTCTTTCAGAGTCGCTTGCTTTCCTTTGAGGCTCATTATATCATAATTAAAAATGCTGTGGTATCCCCAATAAATTGTGGTATACTGAATATGATATATTGAATTAAGAATATAAATATTTTTGCTAATGTGGTTCTAACTATGAAAAACAATTCCCCTAAGGCAGCACAGGCTGCCACCAGCAAATTGCATAAACCCGATAAAAAAGTCTGGTACAAACTGGATCTGTCGGCGATCGTTTATCCAACCCTGCAGCGGAAGGATTTTTCTTCCGTATACCGG
>USDI01000014.1 GCA_900553305.1 uncultured Lachnospiraceae bacterium | reverse complement strand
TTCCAGTCCAGAATAAACCGGGCTTCCAGTGCGGTCACACACGATCCGGTAAGCCGCATATGCGTATCCCGCCAATGGCCGAATTTCGGATCCTTATCAATATATTCCTTACCAATGTTAAAGCCGCCCACATATCCGATGCAGTCATCGATTACTACGATCTTACGGTGATTCCGGTAATTGATCCGAAGGTGCAGCCTGCCAACCAGGGCCGGGAAGAACTCGGTACACTGAATACCTTCCTTTTCCAGTTGTTTCCAAATCTTCTTGCGCATCTTCCAACATCCCATGGAATCATAAAGGATGCGGACTTCTACGCCTTCCTTTGCCTTTTCCTTCAAAATCTCAACAATACTCTGGAACAGCTCATCGTTCTTAATAATATAATACTGGATATGAATGGATTTCTTCGCATTCCTCATGTCCTCCTTAAGGGCTGCGAACTTATCCTCTCCATTCACGAAAAAATCCATATCATTGTCATCGGTCAGCATGGCGCTCGTGGTATGCAGATGATACATCACAAGATCCGAATAATCCGTGACGCCCGGATACTTTTCCTTCAGTTCCTGACTCTGGATCATCAACTCCTGACGCCTGATTGCATTCGCCAGACGGTCTTCAATCTCCTTGGTACGGAACATCTTCCGCTTATGCATATCTGCCCCCAGCAACAGATAAAACACGAATCCCAGCACCGGAATGAAATACAGGATCAGGAGCCACGCCCACACCGATTTCGGATTCCGCCGCTGAAAAAAGACCACCACAATACTCAGAAGCACATTGATGATCAGAAGATGCGAAAATATAAAGGAAATGATGTCATGCAAGATCTGCAAAGCCGCTGCCATTTTTATCGCCTTTCCCGTTTCTTAGAAATTTGTTTATTATTGTAATGGAAAAACTGGACTATTTCAATAAACAATGCTAAAATATTGCTTGCATAATCTTTTTGGATTAGCATAAAGGAGGGTTTCCCGTGAACACAGTTACTATTGTATTATTGGTTATTCTGGCAATTTTAATTATTGCTGTGGTTGCGCTCTACTTCTTAGGTAAGAAGGCCCAGAAGCGTCAGACCGAACAGCAGCAGCAGATTGATGCCATGAAGCAGACCGTTTCCATGCTGATTATTGATAAGAAACGCATGAAACTCAAAGATTCCGGACTTCCCCAGGCCGTTATTGAACAGGCACCGAAACTGATGCGTTCTTCCAAGCTTCCCATCGTGAAAGCAAAGGTCGGACCTCAGGTCATGTCTTTAGTATGCGAAGAGAAGATCTTCGATTCTGTTCCGGTTAAGAAAGAAGTCAAAGCCGTGATCAGCGGTATTTACATCACCGATGTAAAGGGATTACACGGTAAGCCGGTAGTCACTCCCAAGAAGAAAAAGGGATGGCTTGCACGTACCACCGAAAAATTACAAGAAAAAGCTGGAGCTAAGCCTGTTAAGTAAACAGCTTAGCTCCTTCCTTTTTAGGGCAAATCTTCATATCAATCTTACAATTCGCCAAATGCTGGTAATTGGCCTCCAGTGAATAATCCACATGAACATGGATCCTGTTTTCTTCCTCGGATACTTCAATCTTCTCCGTATCAATTCCGATCAGAATATCTCCAAACGGTGTATGATAAGTTGTCATATTCTTTTTCTGCTCTTCAAACAGCATATGTACATTCACTGCTCCCCGCTTGGTTACTTCGAGACACGATCCGTCAAACTTGAAAATATTTTTTGTAGCTTCCTCAAATCCCTCCATCACCTCATCATATACAATATAATGATGATCGTTGCGAAGATAATATTCCGCTGCCGTGATGGTTTCCAGTTCTTCCTGATCCTCCTGGCTCATCTGCAGTCCTTTTAACGAAAATAAAATTTCTTTCTCCATTTTAATAATCCTCAATCGGAACCACCTTTGCCGACAAAATTCCGTATTTAATGATGGAATTGGCAAAGGTCTTGAATTTGTCTGCTCCATCGCTGACAAAGAACCGGTACTGCTCCTCTCCCAGCCGATGTGTTTCGTCGTTCAAAAGATCCTTTTCCTCTAAAAGCTCCTTTAATTCCCTCGCTGTCTCATACGCAGGATTTACCAGTGTTACCCGATCTCCCATGATTCTGCCAATCGTATTCCGGATCAGCGGATAATGCGTACAGCCAAGAATCAGGGTATCAATTCCGATATCAATCAGCTCTGCCAGATATCTTCTGGCGATCTCATCTGTGACCGGATCCTCCCACAACCCTTCCTCGGCAAGCGGTACAAATAATGGACAGGCTTTTCCGATCACGGTTGCCTGTGCATTGATTTCCTTTATGTAATCAGCGTAAATGTGACTGTTGATCGTTCCTTCCGTCGCAATGACGCCGACCTTTCCATTTTGGGTTACCTGTGCTGCCACCTTCGCTCCCGGACGCACCACCCCGATAATCGGGATATCTATTTCCTTTTCAATGTCCGGAAGGGCATAGGCACTTGCCGTATTGCAGGCAATCACAATGGCCTTTACCTCCTGCGTTCTCAAAAACCGCACAATCTGTCTTGAAAACCGCAGTACCGTATCTTTCGATTTATTTCCATAAGGAACTCTTGCCGTATCTCCAAAATAAATAATCTTTTCATTGGGAATCTGGTGCATGATTTCCTTCATCACCGTAAGTCCGCCCACACCGGAATCAAACACTCCGATGGGTGCATTTTTGTTTGTCATCGAAGACCTCCTGAATTTAAGAAGGATGCTGCCACCCATTCTTTCATATGCATGGCAATATAGCTTTTAACCTGCGCATCCTCCGTCAGGGACAATTCCGGATAAAGGAATCCCCAGAAACTCACCATTCCTGCAAGCAGGATAGCTGCCTCAATTACCTTTCTCCGGATACACCCCCTGGGGACGCTCCTGTTTTCCTTCTGCTCTATTTCCATTGGAACGGTCTGCCGCTCCATCATCCGGTCTGTCATATTTTCTTCCTTTCTGTGTAAAGCCTTTTTTCTGCCTTATCACAATAGGAAGTGTAACCGGATTTTTATTAATTTAAACGTAATGATTCAGACGAGAATACTCTGATTTTCCAGACGGATCTGCTGGATAATCGAATTCTCCTGATTATCAATATGCTTCTTTGCCGCTTCCGATGCCTTCTTTTTATCCCGCTGCAGGATACATTCCAAAATTTCGCGATGCTCCTCTACCAGCTTCTCATGCTGGCTGACATCCTTAAGATAAACGAAACGGTAACGGTACATCTGCTCTGCAAGATGATTGACTAACTGCTGCAGACGCTGATTTCCGGTTGCCTGCACAATAATATCGTGGTAAGCCACATCGGCCTTCGCAATTGCTGTCGTATCTCCACTATGCGTTGCTTCTTCAAACTGACGGCAGGCTTTCTTTAACTGTTCAAGCTCGTCTTCCGAAATCCGTTCACAGGCAAGCTCTACACTTAAAACATCCAGGGCACGCCGCACTTCCAGTACATCCTGCAGACTTCGCTCCGTTATCTTCGCCACCTCTGCACCCCGGCGCGGAACCATCGTTACAAGCCCTTCCTGCTCCAGCTTGTGAATCGCTTCACGGATCGGTGTCCTGCTTACTCCCAGTTTATTCGCAAGATGCACTTCCATCAGCCGGTCTCCCGGCTTTAGCTGACCTGTAAGAATTGCTTTACGCAGGGTGTTAAACACTACTTCCCGCAGGGGTAGAAATTCATTCATATCAATGTCAAACTGGTTCTCCATAGGTTGTTCTGTTACATCCTTTCCTAAAAAACGCAGGTCAATGGGTTACAATTCCTAATAATAATTCCAAACCGTTACTATAATGATACGTTTACAAATGTTGTCACATAGATCTGATTACTCAATTTTAACTCACGGATTCTTTCTGCTGCCTTCTGCGCCCTGGCCTCTTCCTCAAAAATTCCAAATACGGTCGGCCCGGATCCACTCATTAAAGCGTTGAGGGCTCCTTCTTCACACATCTTCTCCTTAATTTCAGAGATAACAGGATAGGTTTTTTCGGTAACGGTTTCCAGTACATTTTCCATACGATCGGTAATTCCGTGGAGATCTCCGTTCCGGATGGCCTCCACCATACCGTCAATATCCGGATGCTTTTGCAGGGTATCCGCATGAAGATTCTCATAGACAAACTTCGTGGAAACACTGATGTCCGGCTTGGCAATCAGAATATACGCATGGGGCGGTGCCGGAAGCGGTGTCAGAATCTCTCCAATCCCCTCCGAAAGTGCCGTTCCTCCCATGATGCAGTACGGAATATCCGCACCCAGCTTTACCGAAAGCTCCTGCATCTTCTCCATGCTCATGGAAAGCTGCCAGAGCTCGTTCAGTCCATGAAAAACGGCTGCTGCATCGGTACTTCCTCCTGCCATTCCGGCCGCAATCGGAATATTCTTCTGCAGGGTAATCTTCACTCCGCGTTCCATTCCATATTCCCTGCGGATGCACTCTGCTGCCTTATAAATGAGATTATCCTTTGCATCCTCCGGCAGAAGCGGATTGTCATTCGATACAAGAATAATTTCTTTCCCTTCGGTCTCTTCAAAACGTAATTCATCATGCAGCGAAATCGTCTGCATAATCATCTTTACTTCATGGTATCCATCCGGGCGTCTGCGTACCACATCCAGCCCCAGATTGATCTTGGCATAAGCCTTCCTTACGATCTGGTTCATGTTTGTTCTTCTTTCTGTATTGTGTATACAAAGATGTACTTAATTATATACAAGGATGGTGGGTTCGTCAATATGCAGCCCCTTCTCCGTTGCTTTCATTTTAAAGTATGCATGGCAACAAGAAAAAGAGCCCGGAACAAAACTTTATTCCGAGGCTCAAGTTGTCCCCATCGTACCTGAATTATCGTTTCATAAGCAGGACTGCCACATCATTTACATTCGTCCCGGTGGGTCCTGTTATTATAAGCCCATTTACTGCTTCTAGTGCATGATAGGCATCATTATTCTGCAATGTCTCATAGATATCCCATCCCTTTTCAGATAATACAGACTTTGTATCCTGATCCACATATCCTCCTGCTGCATCGGTCGGACCGTCTGTTCCGTCACTTCCTACACTGAATATTGCTGTATTTTCAAGTCCTGCAATTCCCTCTGCCGCCGAAAGTGCCAGTTCCTGATTTCTTCCGCCTTTTCCATTTCCCCTGATATGCACCACCGTTTCTCCACCTGCAAGAAAAGCTAAACTTTTGACGGAATCCTGGTGGCTTTGGGCAATCGCAGCCAGAAATGTTCCGGCCTCTTTCGCCTCACAGTTCAGACGATCTGTTAAAAAAGTGACCTGATATCCCCGTCTGCGGCATGCTATTTCTGCTGCCCTGCATAGTTCCTTTACGCTTCCCATGACTACATTCTCGGCATTTGTTACCGTTTTCGGTGTTTCTATTTTCAGAAGCTGCCTTGCCTGACTACTGATGGAAAGTTGATATTTTTCTACAATCTGCATCGCCTCTTCACAGGTTGATACATCTGCACAGGCAGGTCCTGATGCAATCATGTCAACCGGGTCTCCAAGAATATCACTTAATATGATACTGTAAACGCTGGCCGGTTCACAGCTTTTGGCAAACTTTCCACCTTTTACTGCAGATAATCTTTTCCGGATCGTATTGATTTCAACAATGTCTGCTCCACAGGCCAATAACTGATGGTTGATATCAATCAGTTCCTCTTCCGGTAATAAAGGCTTCTCAAACAACGCCGAGCCTCCACCCGAAAGCAGAAACAACACGGTATCTTCTCTATTTAATCCTGAAACCATGTCCAGAACTTTCTGCGTATAGCGGAAGGAATTTTGATCGGGAAGCGGATGTCCAGCCTCACAACACTCTATCCGGGGAATTTCTCCCTTTACATGATCATATTTTGTAATCACGATCCCTTGGGTAATTTTGTCTGTTAAACATTCAGACGCCGCTTTTGCCATCTGCCATGCCGCTTTACCGACCGCTACAAGATAGATTTTTCCTTTCTGAAACTGCTTTTGCTTTAATGCTTTTTTCACAGCATAATCCGGCTGCACACTGAAAAGCACCTCTTCAATAATCTCATCTGCCTCTTTCCGTAAATTCATATCCTGCTCCCTGTAAACGCTCTAAATCATATAACAAAACCGGCTCCGCATATACAGATAAAATCCATATACGAAAAGCCGGTTTCTGTTCCTTACTTATTCAAACTCAAATCTGCTTCCTGCCGTTTAGTTCGAGGTATCAAGTCCTGCTTCTTTAGCAAGCTTATCAAAACCTTCCATAACAGCATCATAGGTCTTCTGGGAAATCTCCGGAAGCTTACCGCCCCAGGTCTTCTCAGCCTGTGCATAACCTTTCTTGAATGCATTACGCATCTCTTCAATCTTGCTCGGATCACCACCTGTTAAAGCAGTCGCAAAATCAAGGATACGGCTGGATGTCTGGGAAACACCCCAATAACCATCATCAGCAATATCAGCCTGTGCCTGTGCTTTGGTAGCAGCATCTACGGTGAAGTTGCCACTGGATAATACACTCCAGATGTCATTGGCCTTACCATAGGTTTCCCCCTGCTTGGTCATCATCTTTTCTACAAGGCTGCGAAGCTGCTCGGTTCTTGCATCGGCATCTGCCTTCATCTTTGCGATGGTTGCAGTATCCGGCTTGTAAGTCTTTTTCGTAGAAGTTGTTGCAGTCTCCTTAGAAGGTTCATATACGGCACCGGCTTCGGTTGTTGTATTTGTTTTCTTTTCTGTGTCTGTCGTTGTTGCGGTTGTTGATTTGGCAGAAGTAGCTGCATATGCGCTATATGCTTCTGAACCTGATGTAATTCCATTTACACTCATTGAAAGTCCCTCCCTGGTTTCAAAATAAAGATACTAATACTTATCTCACCTATATCATCGGCCAGATGGGACAAAAAGTAAACCCCTGATTTCAAAAATATATTAAAATCAGAGGTTACTCTTTCAAGCATTATTTCACAATCAGAATTTTCTCCCCCGGGCGGACCTCCTGCGAGGTCAGGTTATTCGTCTGCATCAGGGTTTCGATCGGAACATAATACCGCTTTCCGATATCCCACAGACTCTCTCCGTCCTTCATCCGGTAGACCGCGATTCCCGGAAGCGCCGACTGCTTCTCCAAATCCAGCGGAGAAAGCGTAATCTGCTCTGCCACCTGTTCCTCCCAGGTTGCAAAAAGATCCCCGCGGAATAAGATCACGCATTTTACATCCACTTCGTCCGTATCAATCACCGATACGGCAATCTGCTCCATCTGCGGCTGCACGAAGCTGATCGTTCCCGGCATCATTCCTTCTGCCTCTAAAAGATACTCAAACGGAACTTCCCCGCGGATCACTCCGAATCGCTTATCCTCGTTACTGTCTTCATACAGAATCCGCAGTTGGATCTGACCGCTAAGCCGGATTCCATTCTCTGTTTCTTCCTGCTCTTCTAAAATCAGATCTCCTGCTGTATGAATCACCCGGTAAATGCTGGCACCTTCCTGACCTGCCTTAAAGTGTTCGGACACCTTGCATTTTCCATTTGCTCTCGTTAAGAGTCTTCGGAAAGTAATGGGCTTACTGCTTTCCTCTACCTCGTTGGATACCCCATACACATCCCCGATCATCTCCACATTTTCTTCTTCGTAAATGCAATAGAATATCCGGATTCCCAAATCTGCAAAAAGAATCCTCTCTTCACCGTCATAATCCGGCCGGATGGACAACTCACAATTTTCTACTTCATATTCGATCACCGGGATCATTCCCTCACGGCAGCCGGGACACTCCACACTTCCGGAAAAAGGCACCGCTGTCTCGTAATGATAAAGCTCCTCCTTTTCTCCGTCTCCTGCATACATGCAGAACACCTTCAATTCCCCCTGCACTGCAATTTTATCATCCAGTATCCGGAAATCCAGATTCACCGGCTCTGCATCCCAATATACCAGACTCCTGATATTCGGAAAGCTTCCCGGAATTTCAATTTCTTCCTTAATCGGGAAAATATCCTGATTCTTCATCGCAAGCGTTGCTATTTCCACAGATCTGCGACGGTATTCCACCTGTTCGTCACCCGATAAAGCAACCGGAATGTCCTCTTCCATCATTTCTTCACGCGTTGCATGAAAAACGATAATCACCCGTACACTGAGCTTTCTTGAATTAATCAGCGAAGTGCCAAGCTCCTCCAAAACTGCCTTTACATGTACATGCTCTCCTGCACGAAGTCCTTCCATCTGCAGCTTTTCTTCAAATGGAATGCTGCCCTCCATCTGGGAAACCGGAATTCCGTCCCGGTTCCCTTCTGTCAGATACAATACCCGGAAATGCAGTTTTCCCTTAACAGTTACTGCATCTTCAAAAGAGTTGACCTCCTCTATCGTAATTTTTCCTCTATCCAAAAGAAGTTTATCCGCATCTTTATTGGTGTCCGGAATGATCACATTGTCTTCCAGCACAACCTGCTTCGACGCATGAAGCCCGGGTGTTTCCATATGTAAGGAACGCTTTTGAAGCTCCATAAAAATACCTCCGTAGGTTTACTTATTCACATTGTATTCCTACGGAGGGTTGTTTATTCACAAAATTCATAACTATTCAAAGCTATGCAAATTGCATCAATATGTCTGTTCCAATCCTTGAAAGTCTCTCAATCCACAGCACCAATCAGCTCCTGAACATCTTCTACACCATACTTTGTCATATATTGCTCAATTCCATCTACAATCTCAACGGTTGCATACGGATTCATAAAGTTCACAGCACCAACAGAAACGGCTGTCGCTCCGGCAAGCAGGAACTCGATCGCATCTTCTGCTGTTGCAATGCCGCCCATACCAATCACCGGGATTTTGACTGCATGGGAAGCCTGATAAACCATACGCACTGCAACCGGCTTGATTGCAGGACCGGACATGCCTCCTGTCTTGTTCGCCAGTGCAAAAGTTCTCCTGTGAATGTCAATCTTCATACCTGTGATCGTGTTGATCAGGGAAATGGCATCTGCGCCTGCTGCCTCTGCTGCCTTTGCCATCTCGGTAATATCCGTTACATTCGGACTCAGCTTCATAATAATCGGCTTCTTTGCCACGTTTTTAATCTTGGAAGTAATATCAAACAGGCAGTCTGCCTTCTGTCCAAAGGCAATGGCCCCCTCCTTGACATTCGGACAGGACACATTGATTTCCAGCATATCTGCCGCACTGTCATTTAACTTTTCCACAACCTCCAGATAATCTTCCACGGTTTTTCCACAGACATTCACGATAATCTTCGTATCATACTGCTGTAAAAAGGGAATATCCCGCTTTAAAAACACATCAATTCCCGGATTCTGTAATCCGATGGCATTCAGCATTCCACCGTAAACCTCCGTTACGCGCGGCGTCGGATTGCCCGGCCACGGTACATTGGCAACGCCCTTTGTCACAACAGCTCCCAGACGGTTCAGATCTACGAAATCCCCATATTCCATACCGGAGCCAAACGTTCCCGATGCAGTCATCACCGGATTTTTAAAGGTTACTCCTGCGATTGTTACACTTGTATTCATCAGATCTCAACCTCCTCAGCCAGAAATACAGGTCCTTCCGTGCAGATTCTTGCATTATGAACCTGTGAATGCTCGTCTTTCTTCGTTGTCTTGCACACACATCCAAGACAGGCTCCAATTCCACAAGCCATATGCTCTTCCAGTGAAATATATGCCGGAATAGCTCTTTCCGAAGCCTCCTGTTTGATGGCCCGGAGCATCATCATCGGGCCGCACGCCATCATTACGGACGGCTGCACACCGTTTTCTTTTAATGCCGTGAGGACATTGCCCTTCGTTCCGACACTTCCATCCTCGGTTGCCACATAAACCGTGCTGTATTTTTCAAAATCCTCTTTCAGGAACAGATTACTGTCACGGTATCCGATAAAGACAGATGGCTTCTTTCCTGCAGCTGCAAGCTCCTTGGCAAGCTGCAGCATCGGCGGAATCCCGATTCCTCCACCATACAGGGTAATTTCCGTAAATTCCGGATTCTTTGCAAGAAGCTCGGAAACTTTGTATCCATTTCCCAAAATTCCAAGAATCTCTACCGTATCTCCCTTTTCCAAAGACGAAAACTCCTTCGTGCCCTTTCCTGCAACCCGGTATACCAGACGCAGTGCCGTCTTGTCCTCATTGACCTCACAAATACTGATCGGACGCGGGAGAAGGGTTGCGGCATTTTTCGGATAAACTCCGATAAACTGACCGGCACCTGCTTCCTTCGCAAGCTCCGTTGCAAGCCACAGATCATAAATTCCCTCTGCCAGCTTCTGCTGAGAAAGCACAATCGCTGTTTGTTTTGCTTTTTTACTCATAATTGCTTTTCATTCCCTGATCACCTGCACGGTGAAATCGGATGAATGTTTCCTTTCCTTATATTTTGTATAACAGTTCAAATCCATGCAAAATTGCTTTCTGTTGCCATGCATATGAGCCAAACTCTTATGACCTCTGGTATACGATCTGCCCGTCACAGATCGTCGCATGTACCACTCCCGGAAGCTCCTCCCCAATAAATGGAGAATTCGCAGACTTCGATGCAAAATCCTGAACCTTCCAGGTTTCTTCCGGATCAAAAATCACCAGATCTGCTGGTTTTCCTTCCTCCAACGTTCCTCCCTGTAAGCCATACAATGCACAGGGTGCCGTGCTCATCCTCTGTATCAACTGCGGATAGGTAAGTTTTCCTTTCTGCACCAGTTCCCGGATTCCCAGGGACAGTGCTGTTTCCAGACCAATAATTCCACTGGGGGCTTCGGTAATCGGCTTTTCCTTTTCTTCTTTGCTGTGCGGCGCATGATCGGTTGCAATCAGATCAATCGTTCCATCCTGCAGTCCCGCAAGAATCGCCTGCCGATCCTCCTCCTCACGAAGCGGCGGATTCATTTTTGCAAGCGTTCCCTTGGCAATGACTGCATCCTCCGTCAAGGTAAAATGATGCGGGGTTGCCTCCGCATGGACATCCACTCCTGCAGCCTTGCCCTTTCTGACAAGTTCCACTCCCTCTTTCGTGCTGATATGCTGGATTACAACCGTTGCTCCCGTCTGAAGTGCCAGCCGGATATCCCTCTCAATCATGGTAATCTCTGCGTCCCGCTTCGATCCACCAATTTCATAAAAGGCTGCTGCCTTACCGGCATTCACTCCATTGTTCTGAATATATTTCGGATCCTCTTCATGGAAGCTGATCGGCTTATGACATAAAGCCGCCTGCTCCATCGCCTTTGTGACCATCTCTTCTGACAGGATCGGAACCCCGTCATCCGTAAATCCGACCGCACCTGCCTCACTCAACTGCTCCATATCCACAAGCTCTTTTCCAGTCATTCCCATAGTCACATTTGCACAACTGTGAATATGGATTCCGGTCTGTGCACCCTTTTGAAGAACATATTGCAGAGTTTCCACCTGATCCACGCATGGCTTCGTATTCGCCATCAGTACAATTTGTGTATAACCGCCTTTCTTCGCAGCCTCTGCTCCCGACAGAATATCTTCTTTATATGTAAATCCTGGATCCCGGAAATGCACATGTGTATCCGCAAGCCCCGGTGCAATCAACATTCCTTTTGCATCCAAGACTTCGGATCCACTTTCTTCCTCCACATCACCGCATTCCTTTTCTTTCTCCTCGTAACCGCAATTCTCATCTGAAGTGTTCTCACTCCTTCTTACCATCTTTGCAATTACACCATCCTTAACATATAGATCGGCCGGATATACCGCATCTTCTATAGGATCTATGATCTTACCATTCTTAATTATCAGCATATAATACCTCTCCATCGTTTTTCATTTACGTTCATTACATTATATCATAACATGGGATCTCGAAACATAAAATAAACCAATTCCTTAATATTAATTTCGAGGTTTTCCATGAAAAACTTAATTCTATTCCATTCCTTTCCAAATAAAATGCTTCCGAGGCTTCTTTCCGTACTCTGCCTGCTTGTCCTTTTGTTTATGACCGCCTGTGCAGGCAAGCACCAGAAGGATTCCCTTGCCCGGATTAAAAATCTGGACTTCACCGTTCTGTCCGAAGATGCCATTCCGGAGGAAATGCAGAAGGTCATTCAGGAAAAGCATCCCAATCCCTTCAAAATCACCTATTCTGACAATGGCTTTCTCTACATCGGAATCGGCTACGGCGAGCAGCCTACCGGTGGCTTCGGCATCACCGTAAATGACCTCTACCTCACCGAAAACGCCATTTACTTTGACACCACGCTCCTCGGTCCTTCCCCCGACAGTGAAACTCCGGTCAACGACACCGCTTCCTATCCTTATCTTGTTATCAAAACTGAATATATCGACGAGCCTATTGTATTTAAATAATCTTTGGCTATTTTGAACTCGCTATGTTGTCTTTGCTAATAAGTGCAAACATACTATGGCCTTGTGCCTGACGCAGGATCTTAGAAGTTCTACTATTTCGTACACAATCAGCAAGGATTGGACACGGATGTCCAGTCCAGCAGCAATCGAGCCCGGATGGCTCGTTGATGCGTTTGCGTCCTATCTAAATAACCTTTTCGAAATAGTTTAGAACTTCTTGATCCGGAGTACCGCACAAGGACAAGTATTTTGCACTTCTTCTCAGCCCAATATAAACGTACAAAAAGACCATGGCGCAAGCGGTGCATATACACCTGCTCACGCCACGGCCTTCTGTTGTAATTTCCTTTTATCAAATGTTTCAAACTTTTAGGGAGATTTTCAATTTATTCTTTCCAGGATTACAACTCTTTAATCACTTTTACCAATTTTACTGGTTCGTCATCTGTTTTCCAAGAGTAACCTGTACATCCTTGGACTGATATCCGGTCGGGCTTCCCTGCATAATGGTCAAAGTTACGGTATCACCGGCCTGATAATAGTTCATCTCTTCCTTTAATGCCTCCATGGTTTCTACAGTCTGACCATTGATTGCGGTAATAATATCACCACGGACAAGTCCTGCTGCGGCTGCTCCTGAATTATCAGTTACAGAAGAAATATAAACGCCCATCGGAATACCATAAACTTCGGAATACTGGGATTCTACGTTCACACCGGTAATACCGAGAACACCCTTATTGGCTTCATCCACTTTCAGTCTTGTTTCCTTCTGCATCAGTTCTTCAATAATCGGCTTTGCATCGGAAATCGGAATTGCATAACCCATACCTTCTACAGTGCTGCCACCGATCTTATTAGAGTTAATACCAATCACTTCACCCTTGGTATTCAGTAATGCGCCACCGGAGTTACCGGGGTTAATTGCTGCATCCGTCTGGATAAAGGTATTAATCTGGGAATCCCCTGTCTGATCCTGCTGTGAAGTAACGGCGATCGGACGATTCAACGCACTGACAACACCGGTTGTTACGGACTGACCATAACCCAACGCGTTACCAATCGCGATGACAGGTTCACCTACTGTTAGGTCATCGGAGCTTCCTAATGTTGCAATCGAAATCTGGTTCAGGGTATCCTGCTTGATGTCGGATAACTGAACAGCCAGTACCGCCAGATCCTTATCAGCATCGGTACCCTTGATCTGTGCCTGTACCTGTTCCTCATCAACAAACTGTACGGACAGGGTATCCGCAGATTCTACGACATGATAGTTCGTAACGATCAACAGCTCACTGTCATTTTCACCTACGATAATACCGGATCCGGAGCTTACGGCTTCACTGCTGTATTCCTGTCCGAAAAATGTTCCACGCTGTACATAAGTATTGCTGACAGATACAACGGACGGCATCACTGCTTTTACCACCTGGGTGACATCCGTAACAACTGCCTCTGTCTGTGTCTGCGGTGTCAGATTATCCAATGTCTGTTTAATGCTGCCGGAAGATGCTTCTGCCACATCAGAACTGTTGTCCGGAAGCAATGCATCCGATGCTCCATCTCCTGTGCCGGAAGCCTCTGCTACGGTACTTTCCTGTGAGGAATTTCCTATCATTGCGGAAAAAGCACTCTTGGCACGGTTAATTCCACTATGTGCTGCATCCACTGCCTGAAAACCAATTCCGGCAAAGACACCAAATACCAGTCCACAACACAAACCTGCTAATACTTTTTTACCAAATCCACCGGATTGCTTTTTCTGTTTTACGGGCTTTGCCTGCTGATGATTCATCTGCGACTGCTGAAAGTTGGTCGAAGATGTCTGGTAGTAATTCTGTCCCTGTGTTCCTGAAGCGGAATTGTGGTTTTGATTTGTCTGGTTTGTATAATAATCATTTGTATATCTACTCTCATCCATGATAACTGCCTCCTTTAAAACTTTTCCTGAAAATCTTTCCTTTCTTCTATGATTCACAGTATAGAAAACAAATGTGTTGAAATTGTGTCTTAAATATGATCCTTTTGTGTTATTTAAAAAATTCCGCATCCCTTTTTTGAAGATGCGGAATTCTCTGTTTTATTTATGTGCCCTTTATGCGGGTTTCCTTACTCTACAGTTACAGACTTTGCAAGGTTACGGGGCTTATCAACGTCAAGTCCCTTACCAACGGATACATAATAAGCAAACATCTGGAACGGAATAATGGCCAGTGAATTGGTGAAGTACCTGTTGGTCTGCGGAATATAAAGTACATAATCGGCAGTATCCTCAATATCATCATGCCCGGTCGTTGTGAGAGCTAATACAAATGCCCCTCTGGACTTTACTTCACGGATGTTGCTGATCGTCTTCTTATATAAATCCTCCTGTGTCAGGGACGCCATAACCAGCGTTCCATCCTCAATTAAGGAAATCGGTCCATGCTTTAATTCACCTGCTGCATAGGCCTCGGAATGCATATAGGTAATTTCCTTAAGCTTCAAGGAGCCCTCCATGGATAAGGTATAATCCAGTCCTCTTCCGATAAAGAAAACGCTCTTGGCAGCTACATAACGGTTTGCAAACCGCTGGATCTTGGTCTTATTACCGAGAAGCAGTTCAATCTGCTCCGGCAGACGGCGAAGATCAAACACAAGCTGCTGATACTCTTCCTCGGAAATCGTCCCCTTCACTCTTGCAAACTTCATTGCCAGAAGGTAAAGAGCTATCAACTGTGCGGAATATGCTTTTGTGGAAGCAACCGCAATTTCCGGTCCTGCCCAGGTATACATGACACTGTCCGCTTCTCTTGCGATGGAAGATCCAACCACATTCACAATACCCAGCACCTTTGCGCCACGTGCCTTGGAATCACGAAGTGCCTGCAGGGTATCTGCGGTTTCTCCGGACTGACTGATGACAATCACCAGCGCACCTTCTTCAATAATCGGATTCCGGTAACGGAACTCGGATGCCATATCCACTTCTACGGAGATCCGTGCCATGGATTCAATGATATATTTTGCTGTCATACCGGCATGATAAGCCGTGCCGCATGCCACGATATGAATACGGGAAAGCTTCCTGATTTCTTCATCGGTCATATGAAGTTCTTCGATCTCCACATTGCCATCTTTCATATGTTTTTCAAAGGTCTCACGGACTGCTCTGGGCTGGTCGTAAATCTCCTTTAACATGAAGTGCTCGTATCCGCCCTTGGCAACAGCCTCTGCATCCCAGTCTACATGGGAAGGAGTCTTCTGAATTTCTTCCTCGTCTACGGTATAGAAACGAATCTCATTTTCTTTTAACGCAACAACTTCCTGATTGTCAATGTAATACACTTCTCTGGTGTACTTCAAAATTGCCGGAACATCCGATGCGATAAAGCTTCCCTCACTGCTTGTTCCCACGATCAGTGGACAATCCTTACGCACGGCAAAGATTTCCTCCGGGTGATCTGCAAACAGGATGCCCAGTGCATAGGAACCTTCCACACGATGAAGCACCTTCGTAATGGCTTCTAACGGGTTTCCTTTATAATAGTAGTCAATCAACTGTACCAGAACTTCGGTATCGGTATCCGATACGAATTCATAGCCATGATCCAGAAGACGCTTCTTTAACTGCTGATAGTTCTCGATAATTCCATTATGTACGACAGCAATCGTACCGGCCTTGTTATCATGCGGATGTGCATTCACATCGGTCGGCTGTCCGTGTGTTGCCCATCTGGTGTGTCCGATTCCGACAAAACCGGGCATCGTTTCTCCGCCTCTGGTCATATTTTCAAGCACCTGCAGTCTGCCGGCTGCTTTCTGAATATTAATCTTCTTTCCATCAAAAACTGCCATACCGGTCGAATCATAACCACGGTATTCCAGCTTTGCAAGTCCCTCTAAAATGATGGGTGCTGCCTGATGCTTCCCAATATATCCAACAATTCCACACATATTCGATCCTCCAAAATCAACTTATATTTCCACTTCTACGTTACACTTCAATTCTCATTTTCAAAAAGTGCATAAACGCACTCTGATATATTTATACCATTTTTAACCGGTTCTAGCAACCCTATTCCCAGTCCACATTCCTCCACGCGTTATTCCCAATAACTCTGGTTCATGCTGCACCATTTCACAAACCACATGGGGAATTTCTGATAACTCTTTCCAAGGGAATATCCGATGTATTTGCATCCGCTCTGCCAGATCAGCTTCACGATCAGCCATGGTTTATGTAGCTTCATTAAATACCGGCAGGTCTGTAACACCAGTTTCTTTCCTTCGGCTTCTGCCTTGATCTCACTGAATTCCTCCTGGAACTGCGCATGCGATACACCCAGATCGAAATTTCGGTGAAACTGCTCTGTTCCACTGTAATTGTGGGAATGAATCACCTCTGCCTTTGCCGAATAGGAAATCGCATATCCATTGTCGATCAGATGCCTTGCATAGATCATATCCTCATTAAAAATCGTATGATCCGTAAATCCTCCCAATGCGTTAAAATAACTTCTCCGGTAGGCTGCACACACATTGGAGGCAAAAAAGGTCTTAATCCCAAGCTCCGGCAGATCCTTTGCTGTTTTAATCCCTGCCGTCTCCGGATAATTAAAGCTCCGCGTGTACCTCTCAATGATCCCACAATCCGGTGCCGGAAGCTGTCTCGCATAAGAAACCCCAATGCTTTCTGACGCAAAAGGCTTTAAAAGCTCCTCCATCACGGCATTCCCCGCCGGAATCGCATCATCTGTCATGCAGACAAAAAACGGCGCATCACTCAGTGATACTCCATAATTCCGTGTTGCCCCATGGTTGAACTCTGCCTTTTTAATATGATGCAGCTCCAGCAGCGGACTATGTGCCAGAAACGCTTCTTCCGAACTGAATTTCAGGAATTCCTCCCGCTCTGTATTAATCAGAATGATCTTCCGGGGAAGCAGGGTCTGTGACAGCAGCGCATTAATCAGCTTATTCAGTTTTTCCCCCGGCCGGTACACCGGAATGATCACATCGTATTTAAGCATCGTTTCCGTTCTCTTTCCATATACGAAAAGGGCCTTTCACAAAGACCCTTTTCTATCTACCTGTTTCTGTTTTCTTTGTTTTACCAATTATCAGCTCTGCATATACAAAACAGTCTTTATTTATTTCACATAACCATCTGTATCTGCTGCAATCTTCGCACTGTATTCCTTAACAGCTGCGGAAGGTTCATAACCCTGCTCATCAAACAGGAATTCATGCAGCCAGGTAACGTTGGATTCCAGACTTTCGGGAACCACGCAGCTGCCTTTCTTACCGATATTACCGGTCGTCAGCATATCGGAATTCGGGAAGCCTCCTTCATCCACGATATTGTACTTACTGATGTTTCCAAGCAGTGACACGATTTCTGTAATATCAAGGGAGGTATACACCTTATCAAATACAGAGTTTGCAATCTTCTCAAGCTGTGCAGGAGATGCCTTCTTTGCTTCATCTGCAACCGCCTTTAATACACGACGCTGTCTTGCGGTACGCTCAAAGTCATTACCGACATAACGGATACGGCAGTAAGCCGTTGCCTGCAGACCGTTTAACTTCTGGTATCCGGCCTGTGTTACCGGTGTGTAGCTTCCTTCTGCTGCGGTATAGGTCTTACCATCCTTCGTTGTACCGACAATACTGATCTGATAGTTATTCAGATGGGAAATCTCTGCTTCCTTCACATCAATATAAACACCGCCCAATGCATCAATCGTCTCAGTCAGACCGCTGAATCCAACCGTTACGAAATCGGTGATATTCATATCCAGGTTCATATTCAGCATATTGATGGCCTGCATCGGTCCACCCTTTGCATAAGCTGCATTACATTTATTATAGGTATCATTACTTAAGTTCAGGTAGGTATCACGGTAAACGCTTACCAGCTTACAATCGCCGGTATCCAGATTAATGGATGCAATCATAATGGTATCACTTCGGGTATTCTTGGTCAGGGCTCCCTCTGTGGAGTCTACACCGAATAACGCAATGTTACGATAGCCCTGCAGTACCGAGCCTTCCTGTTCCTGCAGCTTCTCAACCTCCGGATTAATGACAATGTCTTCCTCCGGCAGATCCACCTTACCAACCTTCTCGGTCTTTAAAACGGTCCATAATACCCCAATCATGAGTAACAGAACCAGAATTTCTACGACAAACAAAATAATTTTGGTGGTTTTCTTCTTTTTCTTATTGTTTTTGCCATTCGAGGATTTCTTCGAAGGGGTGCTCTTTCTTCCCTTGGAAGAATGGCTGTCTTCATAATAATCATCCTCGTAATAATCATCCTCATAGTAATCGTCTCTGCGGGATGATGTTCTTTTCTGTGAAGAGCTGCGTGCAGCCTGACTATGCTGTGCCGGTCTTTTCTGCGCAGGTCTTCCCTGTGAAGGTCTGCCTTGTGATGATCTTCCCTGTGAAGGTCTTTGATTATTTGTGGTCATACCTTTTCTCCCTTTCAAATACCATATCTGGGTTTTCTCTTTCGTTGTCCCCATAATCTAGCATTTTACCATATTAATGTTTCCACTTCAACCCGATTCATACAAACTTAAAAACTACTACACCTTTAATAAGCATTCTTATTCACAAAACCTTTAAAAATTGTCATAAACAGAATCTTGATATCAAGGGCAAGACTCCAGTTTTCAATATAAAACAGATCGTACTCAATTCGTTTCCGAATTGACGTATCGCCTCGATATCCATTGACCTGTGCCCATCCGGTCAGTCCCGGACGCACCTGATGCTTAATCATATATCTCGGAATTTCTTCCTTATATTTATCTACCCACTGCGGACGTTCCGGCCGCGGTCCAACCAGCGACATTTCTCCCATCAGAATGTTAAAGAGCTGTGGCAGTTCATCGAGACTGGTCTTACGCATAAACTTACCAACCTTCGTGACACGCGGATCGTTCTTGACCGTCCATGCATTTTCCTCTGCAGACTGTTTCTGTACCTCCATCGTCCGGAATTTATACATTTTAAATACCTTATTGTGAAGTCCCACACGATCCTGCTTAAAAATGACCGGTCCTTCACTGGTTGCCTTTACTAAAATCGCACAGACCAGCATCACCGGGGAAGCAATAATAATTCCGAAGCAGGCACCCAGAATATCCATGATTCTCTTTAATATACTATTCACAGCATTCGTTAATGGTACATAACGAATATTAATAACCGGAAGTCCCATCAGATCTTCCGTGTAAGGGTGACTTGGCACAAGGGAATTATAATCCGGAATAAACTTCGTATGAACACCGGACTTCTCACAAAGATCCACGATGGATTCCAGCTGCTCGTAATCCTTTAGTGCAAGCGTAATCGCAATTTCATCCAGCTTGTTCTCCGGAAGAATATACTTGATATTCTCTATTCTTCCCACAACCTTGACTCCCTTATACACGGTTCCGCTCGGCATCGTATCATCGAGGATTCCGCGGATGACATAGCCCCACTGGGGATTTGCAATAATCCTGGTAATATATTCCTCTGCCGCGCTGGAATAACCAACCAGCAGAATGTATTTCAGGTTATAGCCTTTTCTGCGGAAAAAGTACAAAATGTTCCGGATCATGGTCCGGCAAAGTGTCATCAGAATAATATTGATGATATAAAAGGCTCCCAGCACGAATCGGGAAATATCAAGCTGATTGATCATATACAATAAGGTCATAAACAGAATGAGGCCTACCGTATTTGCCTTCACAATTGCGAAAAGCTCATATTTACGCCTCGTCGCACGCTTTGGTGCATATAAATTAAAGAAATAATACAGCACCAGATAAAGCGGAACCAGAATATACAACGCACGGAAGTACGTGTACATATCCAATACACCGACATTCGGATCCGTCTCTGCAAAGCCGGTAGCAAACTTCAGATACCATGCCATGAGATAGGAGATTGCCGTCACAACCGCATCGATCAACACATGCATTCGATTTAATAATTTCTGATTGTCCTTAATCATCGTACAACCCTTTCTGCCACCACAGGCGGCGGAACATATTCGCCCATAACTGTAGTTGTATTGCCACATAATTTCCAAAATGTTTCATGGAAAATCTTACCTTATGTTCTCTTCCCCTCTTAGAAAAAGCAAGCTGGAAACCCTTTCCAAGACCTTTGATATAATCCGCTCCCAGTCCCTTCTTCAGGAAAAACAAAATCTTGACAAGATACCCCAGAAGCAGGAACGGCAGATTTAATAACACCTGTAATATCGGCATATTTTTATAAATCAGATAAATACTGTTCCGGGAAGACAAATCCACCTTGAACTTATTATGTCTTGACCCGGAAGATCCGCTTCCTGCATGAAGAACCACAGAAGCAGGGGAATAATAGTTCCGGTATCCATAGATATCCGCACGATACCCAATGTCAATATCTTCCAGATAGGCAAAATGATTCTCATCAAAATCACCGATCTGTTCAAACACCGCTTTCCGGTAAAGCGCCGCTCCGGCACAGGCAGAAAAAACAGGTGTCTCCTTTGAAAATGCTTCAGTCTTCCGGTCCTTTCCGCGTGCAAATGCCCATCCTAATGCACAATAAAAATCTCCGGCACTGTCAATCAGCTCCGGATTCTTCATCTGCAACATTTTCGCAGCTACAGAAAACGCGTTCGGATGACGTTCCATTGCAGCTTCCAGTTCTTCGATTGTATCTTTTAAAACAATAGTATCGTTATTTAACAGAAAAACATACTCTGTTTCAGCTTCATGGATTCCGATATTCACCGCTGCACTGAATCCCCGGTTTTCGGGAAGCGCAATCAGCTTTACCATCGGGAACTCTTCCTCCACCATGGCAGTGCTTTCGTCGGCAGAACCGTTATCTACAACAATTATAGCAGGAACCACACTTCCTTTCAAAAGGGAAGTAAGGCAGTCCCGCAGATAGTTCCGTCCATTGTAATTGGGAATTACCACTGTCGTTTTCATGCTTCTGTCCTATCTTTGATCAATTCGCTGCACCATTTCCGGATCCCAGACGATTCGTTTTCCTCTTCTGCGAAGTTCTTCACAGAATTTCAGACTTAATTCCTGATAATCCGCATCCGTTTTAAGGAGATCCTGATACAGGAAATATCCCGTATGGGGATGCATAACATATGGCAGTCCGGTGAGTTCTGTCAGCACCTTCTGCGCTTCCTCTGAACAGGCCATGCAGCGAATGTCCACTGCATAAGCCTCCTGCTGGCAGGACGCCCGGTGCATATAACCACTATATTCTTTATGGAGTCCCAGATATAAGGGCTCCTTGTTTTCATCATAAATACCGCCAACCACGCGGTTATGCCGGTCAATGAGCTTTCCTCCGACCACGGCTACATCCGGCCGGTTACTTAACAGATCCGGCTTATAATTTACACGAAAGAATCCCAGATGACAGGTATGAACCACGTCGGCCTGATACTTCCGTGCCTTTAAAAAATCCTCTACTGCCCGTTTCCCGGCTTCGTAGGCATAACGCTTACTTTCCGGATTCTCTGACGTAGAGCCTTCATAACATCTCCAGTGATACAGTACCTTCGGGATATGGGCAATCGGAAGTTTCACCTTTCTTGCTGTATGCCTGTCCTCTCCCATCATCCGGTCTACGGCCCGCAGAATGATATCATGATCCTGTGCCCCATCGACACTGCCGCGGAATTCCAGTTCCTGCATCAATTCTGTCTGCATAACAAGCAGATGACAGATATAATTGTTTGATAATATTAAATCCAGATTAAACTCTGGTTTTCGATCTCTATGCAGATCGTTCCCTTGCGAAGGGCGGCGATGATCTCCTCCTCGGT
>USDI01000013.1 GCA_900553305.1 uncultured Lachnospiraceae bacterium | reverse complement strand
ACCACTTCATCCATATACGAGGGAAATCCTGGAGCGGTTCCTTTATATGCTGGCAGAAAAGGGAGAGAAGGAAACCTTTGCCTACATAAGAACGTTCCTGAAACAGAAGCATACTATGAAGTAGAACCGTTGTGGTAAAAGGAGTTGTTCATATTATGAATGGCAGCTGTTTACTGATTTTACTGATTTTGTGTGCGATGAACCGGTGCTGTGGAGAGTCTTCCTGTGAGAGCAGCAATTCCGGTTCCTGTGGTTGTGGAAACCAGAGCGTGATTCAGCCAAGAAGAGAGAGGCAGGAGAATTCCCAGGGAGATTGCAGGAGGGAACAGGATTCCTGTTGTGAAAACAGCCGTGAAGAGAGAAATTCTTCGGACTGTGGATGCCGGAAAGATCCGGAGCCGTGCTTTGAACAGGTAAGACCGTTTATGCCTTATCCGAATGCAAACTCCAATTCCGGTCCCGGCTGCGGATGTGGAAGGAACTAAAATTAAAATTAAACATTGAAAGCGAGTCCTCCATTTGATAAAATACTATGATGGATATGTTATCATTTTATGGAGGCGGACATGAAAAAATTATTAGAACAAATCATTAAGTTTGGAATCGTAGGAGTGATCTGCTTTATCATTGATTTTGCAATCACTACGATTCCAACTTATTTTTTTGGACAGAACACAGTTTATGTTTCGGCAGTATTCGGCTTTGTCATTTCCTGCATTGTCAATTATCTGCTGAGTATCAAGTATGTTTTTACCGAGAAAAAGGACATGGACAAGCGGAAGGAATTCATCGTATTTGTTGTTCTTTCGGCGGTTGGACTTGTCATTAACGAACTGATTATTTATCTGTGTCAGGATGTGTTATATGCAAATGTGGCGTTCTTAAACGAACTGATTCCGGACAGCTTAATTGTACCGATCAGTAAGATCATTGCCACAGGAGTGGTTATGGTATACAACTTTATTTCCAGAAAGATCTTTCTGGAAGGAAAAAAGACAAAGAAAGAAGATGCACAGGTGCAAGACCTGTCTGAGGGTAAGGTGTGAACGAACAGCAAAGACAATTGGAATATATCAAAAAAGCAAAAGACTATGTAGAGGCTCTTTCACAGCAGCTTGGACGGAAAGCAACCTGCTGTGTAACGACCTTTGGCTGTCAGATGAACGCCAGAGATTCCGAGAAGCTTGCCGGAATTCTGGAAAGCGCCGGATTTGAACTGATTGAGGACGAGGATGCGGATTTTGTGATTTATAACACCTGTACAGTCCGTGACAATGCCAATCAGCGTGTCTACGGAAGACTGGGACATTTAAACAGCCTTAAGAAGAAGTCTCCGCATAAAAAGATCGCCCTGTGCGGCTGCATGATGCAGGAGCCCTCCGTGATTGAGAAGATCAAAAAGAGTTATTCCTTTGTGGATCTGATTTTCGGAACCCATAATATTTATAAATTCCCGGAGCTTTTAGTTACGATGTTTGAATCAGACCGTATGGTCATTGATATCTGGAAGGATACCGACCAGATCGTGGAAAATCTTCCGGTTGACCGGAAATATCCGTTTAAGTCCGGCATTAACATTATGTTTGGCTGCGACAACTTCTGCAGCTATTGTATCGTGCCTTATGTGCGGGGAAGGGAAAAGAGCCGGGAGCCGAAGGACATTCTTCGTGAAATTGAAAATCTCGTAGCAGATGGTGTTGTAGAAGTCATGCTGCTTGGTCAGAATGTCAATTCCTATGGAAAGAATCTGGAGAATCCGATCAGCTTTGCACAGCTCTTAAGAGAAGTAGAGAAGATTGAAGGTCTGCAGAGAATCCGTTTCATGACGTCTCATCCGAAGGACTTATCCGATGAACTGATTGAAGTCATGCGGGATTCAAAGAAGATCTGCCGTCACCTTCATCTGCCATTGCAGTCCGGTTCCACGAAGATCCTGAAGGCGATGAACCGTAAATATACAAAAGAGAGTTATCTTGCGCTTGTAGACAGGATCCGGAAGGAAATTCCGGATATGGCGATCACAACGGATATTATTGTTGGCTTCCCGGGTGAAACCAGTGCCGACGTGGATGAAACCATCGACGTCATCAACAGGGTGAAGTATGACAATGCCTTTACCTTTATTTATTCGAAAAGAACCGGGACACCTGCTGCCGCAATGGAAAATCAGGTGCCGGAGGAACAGGTAAAGAAGGACTTTGACCGGCTGCTTAAGGTTGTACAGGATACCGCAAGGGAGCGTGTGGCAAGACTGGAGGGACAGACTCTGGAAGCACTTGTAGAAGAAGTGAACGAACAGGATGCTTCTCTTTTAACCGGGCGGTTATCCAATAATACGATTGTTCATTTTAAGGGCGATCCCGGCCTGATCGGAAAGATTGTACCGGTATACTTAAAGGAATGCCATGGATTCTATTACCTTGGTGAACTGATATAGAAAGAAATAGAAGTCAAATTTGATAGAAGAAATAAAGGTTTATTACTGTTAAAAAAGAGTGTCTGTGCTCTTATTCACAGACTGAGGAATGTACGAATGTACAAATGAGGAGATAGTTATGGAAAAATTAAAACCGAAGTTGTTTTCAGTAATGAAAACATACACCAAAGAGCAATTCGTCAAGGACGTAATTGCCGGTATTATTGTTGCCATTATTGCGTTACCACTGTCTATTGCACTGGCACTTGCTTCCGGAGTGAATCCGGAGCGCGGACTTTATACCGCGATTGTTGCAGGCTTTATCATCGCCTTTTTAGGTGGAAGCCGTGTACAGATTTCCGGCCCGACCGCAGCTTTTGCAACGATTGTTGCAGGAATTGTGGCATCCGATGGAATCGAAGGACTTGCCGTTGCGACCATTATGGCGGGAATTTTCCTGATTCTGATGGGCGTGCTTCGCTTAGGAGGACTGATTCGTTTCATTCCCTATACGATTACGACAGGATTTACGGCCGGAATTGCCGTAACGATTGCAATCGGACAGGTGAAGGACTTTCTGGGGCTTCAGTATGAACCGGGAGTGTCCCCGATTGAAACCGTGGACAAGGTAAAGGCGGTCTGCCATTATATCGGAACGATCAATGTGCAGGCACTTCTTGTCGGACTTGCATGTATGGCAGTTCTGATTCTGTGGCCAATGCTTGCCAGGGTTTTGAAGGGAAAGGCAGCGAAAATTGTGGGAAGCATTCCTCCGTCTTTACTTGCGGTGATTCTGGGAATTGCGCTTGTGAGCGGACTTGGACTTAAGGTCAATACGATCGGAATCTTATATGAAATCTCGAACAAACCGCCGACGCTGCAGATCCCGGCGATTAATTTCAAGCTGATTCAGGCACAGTTTGGAAATGCACTGACCATTGCCATCTTAGCGGCAGTTGAATCGTTGTTATCCTGTGTGGTTTCGGACAGTATGATCAATTCCAGACACCGTTCCAATATGGAACTGATTGCACAGGGAACCGGCAACATTGCTTCTGCATTATTTGGTGGAATCCCGGCAACCGGTGCGATTGCACGAACCGCAGCCAATGTCAAAAACGGTGGACGTACCCCCATTTCCGGGATGGTGCATTCTGTAGTTTTATTATTGATTTTAGTGGTATTAATGCCTTATGCGGCATTGATTCCGATGCCGGCCATTGCGGCAATTCTGTTTATGGTCGCTTATAATATGTGTGGCTTTAAAGAGTTTGCCTACCTTGTGAAAACTTCGCCTAAGAGTGATATTTCCGTATTGCTTGTGACCTTTGTCCTTACGGTGGTATTTGACCTTGTTGTTGCGATTGAGGTTGGTATTGTGGTAGCGGCAATTCTGTTCATGAAGCGCATGAGTGATGTAACACAGGTTGAAGGCTGGAAGTATATTCAGGATGAGGACGATCCGGATTCCATCGAATTGCGGACTGTTCCGGATCATACGATGGTCTATGAAATCAGTGGACCGATGTTCTTTGCAGCGGCGGATAAGCTTCTTGGCATTCATGTTTCCGAGAACACACAGTGTCTGATTATCCGTATGCGAAGCGTAAATGCGATTGATGCAACGGCAATGCACAACCTCGAGCAGCTTATGGGCAAATGCCGCGAATACGGGGTACATATGATTTTGTCCCATGTGAACGAGCAGCCGCTTAAGGTGATGCAGAAGTCCGGTTTTTATGAAAAAGTGGGAGAAGAAAATTTCTGTGCACATATTGATGATGCAATAAAGAGAGCCGAGCAGTACTGCGCGGCAGAGTAACGAAAGGGAAATGGTTGATGTGATGGAAGTTACACCAATGATGCAAAAATATCTGGAAACGAAGAAGGAGTATCCGGATTGTATTCTGTTTTACCGTCTGGGGGATTTTTATGAAATGTTCTATGAGGATGCCATTACGGCATCAAAGGAGCTGGAATTGACCCTGACCGGGAAAAGCTGCGGACTGGAAGAACGCGCACCGATGTGCGGTGTGCCCTATCATGCCGTGGAAGGATACTTAAACCGTCTGGTTTCCAAGGGATATAAGGTGGCGATCTGCGAGCAGGTGGAGGATCCGAAGCTTGCGAAGGGGCTGGTGAAGCGAGAGGTCGTACGGATTGTAACACCCGGAACGAACTTAAATACGCAGTCCATGGATGAAACGAGAAACAACTACCTGATGAGCATTGCGTATTTTCAGGGGAAAATCGGCATCTCCGTTGCCGATGTCACAACGGGCGATTATTATCTCACCGAAGTGGAAGACAATAAGAAGCTTCTCGATGAAATCATGAAATATCATCCGAGTGAAATTATCTGCAACGATGCTTTTACGGTAAGCGGAGTTGATCTTGCAGATCTGAAGGACCGGCTGAATATTGCCATTTATTCCCTGGAACCGTTTTATTATGACGAGGATCGCTGCCGGAAGAGCCTTTTAAAGCATTTTCATGTGACTTCCCTGCAAGGGATGGGAATTGAGGACTTCCCGTCCGGACTTATTGCGGCAGGATCGTTGATGCAGTATCTGACGAATACGCAGAAGATCCCGTTAAGCCATTTTACCCATTTGTACCCATATCTTACGAGCCGTTATATGCTGCTTGACAGCTCAACAAGAAGAAACTTAGAGCTTACCGAAACCCTCCGCGAAAAACAGAAGCGGGGCTCTTTGCTTGGAGTCCTTGATAAGACGAAAACAGCGATGGGAGCCAGAACACTGCGCCAGTATATCGAGCAGCCCTTAATTGATAAAAGTGAAATTGAAAAGCGTCTCGATGGTATTTCCGAGCTGTCGGAAAAGGCCATGCTGCGGGATGAAATCCGGGAATACTTAAATCCGATTTATGACCTGGAGCGCCTTTTGGGAAAGGTCAGCTACAAGACCGCAAACCCCAGAGATCTGCTGGCATTTGCAGGCTCTTTAAAAATGCTGCCGTCCATCAAGGTGCTGCTGAATGATTTTTCCTCAGACATCTTAAAGGAGATTCAGGAGCAAACCGATGATCTTACGGATGTGTGCACCTTAATTGAACGGGCGATCTGCGAGGAACCGCCGCTTGCCATCAAGGAAGGCGGGATCATCCGGGACGGGTTCGATGAAAACATCGATCGGCTGCGTCATGCCAAGAATGACGGAAAGACCTGGCTTGCAAGGCTCGAAGAGGAAGACCGGGAACGGACCGGAATCAAGAACCTTAAGGTAAAATATAACAAGGTATTCGGCTATTATTTTGAAGTGACGAATTCTTTTAAAAATATGGTGCCGGAGGATTATATCCGGAAGCAGACTTTGACGAATGCGGAGCGTTATACGAATGCGAAGCTGAAGGAGCTGGAGGATACCATCCTGAATGCCGAAGATAAGCTGTATGGACTGGAATACGATCTGTTCTGCCAGATCCGCGACAGCATTGCAGGAGAAATCGACCGTATCCAGCGTACGGCCAAAGCCGTTGCAAGGCTTGATGTGCTTTGCTCTTTATCCTATGTGGCAGAACGGAATCATTATGTACGGCCGAAGATTAACGAAAAGGGAGTCATTGACATCAAAGCCGGACGGCATCCAGTCGTGGAACAGATGATTTCCAACGATATGTTTATTTCGAATGATACATACCTTGATAATAATAAATATTGTGTGTCCATTATTACCGGACCGAATATGGCTGGTAAATCCACTTACATGCGGCAGGTGGCACTGATTGTTCTCATGGCACAGATCGGAAGCTTTGTGCCTGCGGATTCTGCCAATATTTCCATGACCGACCGGATCTTTACGAGAGTCGGCGCATCGGATGATCTGGCAAGCGGGCAGAGTACCTTTATGGTAGAAATGAACGAGGTGGCGAACATTCTGCGGAATGCGACCTCGAACAGTCTCTTGATCCTGGATGAGATCGGAAGAGGAACCTCAACCTTTGACGGTCTCAGTATTGCCTGGGCAGTAATTGAGCATATCAGCAATAAGAAGCTGCTCGGTGCAAAGACCCTGTTTGCGACGCATTACCATGAACTTACCGAGTTAGAGGGAAAGATGAACAATGTCAATAATTACTGCATTGCCGTAAAGGAAAAAGGCGATGACATTGTATTCTTACGCAAGATTGTCAAAGGCGGTGCCGATAAGAGCTACGGTATCCAGGTGGCGAAGCTGGCCGGAGTGCCGGATATGGTCATTGACCGTGCCAAGGAAATCGTGACACAGCTTTGTGACAATGATATTCTCGAAAAGGTACAGAGCATTGCGATTGACCAGAAGGAGACGAAGCACAAGGCGGTCAAATATGACGAAGTGGATTTAAGCCAGATGTCCCTGTTTGATACCGTGACCGATGAAGATGTTTTAAATGAATTGAAGGAGCTGGATGTATCGACACTGACTCCGCTTGATGCATTGAATACCATTTACCGGTTACAGAACAAGTTGAAGAATCGTTGGTAGGAGGAAAGCATTGGCAGTTATTCATCTTTTAAGTCAGAATACAATTGATCAGATTGCGGCAGGTGAAGTGGTCGAACGGCCGCGCAGTGTCGTGAAGGAGCTTACGGAAAATGCGATCGATGCGAGAGCAACGGCAATTTCCGTAGAGATTAAGGAGGGCGGTATTTCCCTCATCCGTGTCACTGATAACGGAAGCGGAATTGAGAAGAGTGAAATCCGCAAAGCGTTCTTAAGACATGCAACCAGTAAGATTGAGGACGCGCAGGATCTTCCGCATATTCACAGTCTTGGGTTCCGCGGAGAGGCATTATCCAGTATCTGTGCCGTATCCCAGATGGAGCTGATTACGAAGACGCAGGAGGATTTTACCGGCGTGCATTATCAGATCGAGGGCGGTGCCGAGTGCGAGTTCAGTGAGATTGGTGCACCGAAGGGGACGACGTTCCTTGTAAGGAATCTGTTTTACAATGTACCGGCGCGGCGCAAGTTCCTGAAGCAGCCACAGACGGAAGGAAGCTATGTGGCAGATCTGATGGAGCATCTGGCACTTTCCCATCCGGATATTTCGATTAAATTTATTGTGAATGGTCAGGTCCGTTTCCAGACCAGCGGCAACAACCAGTTGAAGGAAGTCATTTACCGGATTTACGGAAAAGAAGTGACAGACCATCTGATTGATTTTTCCTTAAACGGGAAGTCCGTGCATGTCAGGGGCTTTTTGGGAAAGCCGGAGCAGAACCGTTCCAACCGGAATTTTGAAATTTTCTTTGTAAACGGAAGATATGTTCATAATGATGTTTTGCAAAAAGCCGTAGAAGAGGGCTACAAGCAGTATTTGATGCAGCACAAGTTCCCGTTCTGTGTTTTGCATTTTGAATTTGAACCGGAAGACATTGATGTGAATGTGCATCCGGCCAAGATGGAAATCCGTCTGCAGCACGGAGCAGAAGTTTATGCAGAGATTGCAGCGGCGATCCGTGACCGTCTCCATGAAATCGAACTGATTCCGGATGTCCTTCTTACGGAAGAAAAGGAACAGACACCACAGATCAGACATGCTCCGGAGCCGTTCGAGGTGAACCGTACCTACATGGAGAGGATTCAGGAACCGGTAGCAGAATATACCAGGAATCAGAGACAATCCGGGGAGCAATATGAAACGTCCCGGCAGCAACCGGAAATGGTTGCCGAGAAAGAAACGCCATATCAGGCAAAGCTTTCCGTGCAGAAAATTCTGGGCGATCATCCGGTAAATACCACCGAGAGTGATCTTCATCATAATATTATTAAATCTGCAGAACATATTCTTGTAGAGAAGCCGGTACAGCTCGACTTGTTCGAGGAAAATTTTGTGGATGTGAAGTCCAGGGAGTCCTATCAGATCTTAGGACAGATTTTTGACACGTACTGGCTGATTGCCTTTAAGGACAAGCTGTTTATCATGGATCAGCATGCCGCACATGAAAAGGTCAAGTATGAACGTCTTGTAAAAGAACTGAAAAACAAAACCGTGACCTCTCAGCAGATTACGTCGCCGGTGGTGCTTCATTTAGACAGCAAGGAAGAACAGGCATTGCTTTCTTATCGGGATTATTTTACCTCCCTTGGATTTGAAATTGAGGAGTTTGGAACCGGTTCTGTGGCGATCCGCAGCATGCCGGTAGATTTATATGGCTGCGAGGAAATGGAATTCTTCCGTGAGGTATTGGATGAACTGTGTGAGAATCCCATGAAGGATCAGCCGGATGTCATCTTAAATAAACTGGCATCCATGGCATGCAAGGCAGCCGTAAAGGGAAATAACGGCCTGACTTTCGAAGAGGTTTCGGCCCTTTTGGATGAGATGCTGACACTGGACAATCCTTATCATTGTCCACATGGAAGACCGACGATTATTTCCATGAGTAAATATGAAATTGAGAAGAAGTTTAAGAGAATTGTAACGTAGGTGAAGCTATGGAGAAGAAACCACCCCTGCTTATTCTGACAGGGCCTACGGCAGTCGGAAAGACCGCGCTTTCCATCGCCCTTGCCAAAGAGGTACAGGGCGAGATTATCTCGGCAGATTCCATGCAGGTGTACCGTTATATGGACATCGGCTCTGCAAAGATCCGGAAGGAAGAAATGTGCGGCGTTCCACACTACCTGATTGACTGCCTGAATCCGGAGGAAGAATTTAATATTTATGTCTTTCAGCAGATGGCGAAGAAGGCCATGGCACAGATTTATGCAAACGGGCATATACCGATTGTGGTCGGAGGAACCGGATTTTATATTCAGTCGCTGATTTATGATATCTGCTTTGAGGAAGAAGCAGATGATGGGATCCGTCAGAAATATGAACAGCTCCTTGCTGAAAAAGGAGAGGAATATCTTCACGGGCTGCTTGAAAAGGTGGATCCCGTATCGGCTGAAAAGATTCATTTTCATAACGCCAAGCGTGTAATCCGTGCACTGGAATTTTATGAGAAGAATCATTATCCGATTTCTGAGCATAATGAAACGCAGCAACAGAAAGAATCCCCGTATGAATTCCGGTATTTTGTCTTAAACGATGACCGGGAAAAGCTTTATGAAAGAATTGAACAGCGTGTGGATGAAATGGTGCGCAACGGACTGCTTGATGAGGTGAAGCACCTTAAGGAAATGGGATATCACCGTGACATGGTTTCCATGCAGGGACTGGGCTATAAGGAAATTCTGGATTATCTGGATGAAAAGATCACCCTTGACGAAGCCATTTACCGGATTAAACGGGATACGCGGCATTTTGCCAAGCGGCAGCTGACGTGGTTCCGGAGGGAGCGGAATGTGATCTGGGTGGACAAATCGGAGATTGGAGCCGATACCGAAGCTTTATTAGCTTATATGCGCCCCTATTATCAGTCCCTTCTATAAGCGGATGAACAGATCAGAACAGATCAGAACAGATCAGAACAGATGTATGAACCGAAGAAATCAGTGGAAACGACGAAACCAATAAGAATGATTTAAAAATGAATCAGGAACAAATATAGAAGAAATTGGAAGAGGAATAAAAGAATGGATTCAAAAAGGATGTACTTATCCATGGGGATCCGTGAGGATGTCTATGTGTTTGGAGAAAAGATCTGGACTTCTTTGGAGGAGCGTTTTAAACAGATCGATCAGGTATCGGAATATAACCAGTTAAAGGTCATTGCCGCCATGCAGAAGAATCAGGTGAGTGAAGCCTGCCTGCTTGGAACGACCGGCTATGGCTATAACGACCTTGGAAGAGATACCTTAGAACGTGTCTATGCGGATATTTTTCATACGGAGGATGCTCTGGTGCGTCCGCAGATTACCTGTGGAACCCATGCACTGGCACTGGCCCTCATGAGCAACCTGCGTCCCGGACAGGAGCTGTTATCCCCGGTTGGAAAGCCGTATGATACACTGGAAGAGGTTATTGGAATCCGTCCCTCGAAGGGATCGTTAAAGGAATATGGTATTTCCTACCGTCAGGTAGACTTATTGCCGGATGGTGCATTTGACTATGAAGGAATCAAAGCAGCCATCAATGAAAAGATCCATTTGGTTACCATCCAGCGTTCCAAGGGCTATCAGACCCGGCCGACGCTTTCCGTAAAACGGATCGGGGAACTGATTGCCTTCATCAAGGAAATCAAGCCGGATGTGATCTGTATGGTGGATAACTGCTACGGAGAATTTACGGAAACGATCGAACCGACGGACGTTGGTGCGGATCTCGTGATAGGTTCCCTGATTAAGAATCCGGGCGGCGGACTTGCGCCGATCGGCGGATACCTTGCAGGAAAAAGAGAGTGCATCGAAAATGCAGCGTATCGTCTGACTTCCCCCGGACTTGGCAAGGAGGTCGGAGCTTCCTTAACCGCACTTCCGGCATTTTACCAGGGACTGTTTTTAGCACCGAATGTAACCGCGAATGCGTTAAAAGCGGCAATCTTTGCAGCCAATATTTATGAATCCCTCGGTTTTCAGGTTGTACCTGATGGCACGGAATCAAGACACGATATCATTCAGGCGGTCACCTTCGGAACACCGGAGGGCGTGATCGGCTTCTGTGAGGGGATCCAGAAAGCAGCCGCAGTCGATGGACATGTAACTCCGGAACCGTGGGACATGCCAGGATACGACAGTCCGGTCATTATGGCAGCCGGTGCGTTCGTGTCAGGTTCCTCGATTGAACTGAGTGCGGACGGTCCGATGAAGGAGCCGTATGCGGTATATTTTCAGGGAGGGCTTACGTGGCAGCACGGTAAATTCGGTATCCTTATGAGCCTGCAGAGACTTGTCGAACGGGGTGTTGTTTTGTTGGATTCTGCCAAACAATAGCTACAAAAAATGTATAAATTTTGTATACATAAATTTATAATTGTGCTAATATGTAACTATTCAGGGCCATGCGGATGTAGATGCATGGAGTTCTGAACGGTTACTACGTTTAAGAAGAATTTCGAGGTACGTACAGATGCGTAAAAATAACTGGGCATGTTTTTTGTTAATTCTGGCAGGTATTGTCATTGGAGGTTTCATTGGAAATTTATTTCCGAGCAGCTTCCTGAATTACGGACAGACTTTCGGACTGTCAGAGCCCTTGATCCTGGATCTTGGAATTCTCTGTATAACCTTTGCGCTTACGATTAAGATTACGGTTGCCAGTATCATTGGCATTGTGATAGGAATTATTGTGTATCGAATGATTTAGCGCCGCTTTGAGAGAAGGAGTGGAAAGGAAATCATTTGAAACCTTATGAAAAATTTTTAAAGCATGGTGCAGCATCCCTTACGGATGCAGAGCTTCTTGCCATCATTATCCGGACAGGCACAAGGAATACTTCCGCATTATCGATTGCGCAGCAGATCCTTGACCGGTTTGAACAGAACCGGCAGCTTAATTCCCTCCATCACATTACCATGCAGGAGCTGATGGAAATCGAGGGGATTGGGGAAGTGAAGGCAGTCAAGATTAAATGCATTGCAGAGCTCTCCGCACGGATGGCGAAGCAGCATGCCGCTCAGTCTCTGGATTTTAAGACGCCATCGTCCATTGCCGATTATTACATGGAGCAGATGAGGCATGAAGAAGTAGAGAAGGTACTGTTATTGCTGCTGGATACGAAGCTTCATCTCATGGAAGAATATCTTTTGTCGAAGGGGACGGTGAACGCTTCCCTGCTGTCTGTCAGAGAGGTATTCCGGCATGCACTTAAGGCGGGCGCCTGTAAGATTGTGCTGCTGCATAATCATCCGAGCGGAAACTGTAACCCGAGTATGGAGGATCTTTCCGTTACGAAGAAGATCATGGAAGCAGGGAAACTGATGGAAATTCCGCTGCTGGATCACCTGATCGTAGGAGACGGATGTTATTTAAGTCTGAAAGAACATGGCTATCTATAGAAAGGACATAAAGAAAATGTTAAACAATGTTTTTGGTATTGATTTAGGAACAAACAATATTAAGATTTATAACCGTGCCGATGATACCATACTGGTTGAGAAAAACATGATTGCCATTGAGAATAAGAATAATGTATTCGCTTATGGAGATTCTGCTTTTGATATGTATGAAAAGGCACCGTCCAATATTCATATTTCCTATCCGTTATCCAATGGCGTTATTGCTGACATTCATAACATGGAGAAGATTGTCCGGTTTTTCTTAAACGATCTGACCGGAAACAGCATCAAATCCGCAGATTATTATATTGCCGTTCCGACTGACGTTACGGAAGTGGAAAAGAGAGCTTTCTATGACCTGATCCGCGATGCCAATGTGAAGGCCAAGAAAATCATGGTAGTGGAAAAGGCAGTGGCAGACGGTCTTGGACTGGATATTGATGTAAAGAATTCACAGGGAGTCCTGATCGTGAATGTTGGTTTCGATACGACCGAGATTTCTATTTTGTCTCTTGGCGGTATTGTATTAAGCCGTCTGATTAAAGTCGGTGGACAGAAGTTTGATGATGCTATCCGTGCGGCAGTGCGCAAGCAGTATAATCTGATTATCGGGGGAAAGACGGCAGAGAGTGTAAAGATTTCTCTTGCAGATCTCGAAAGGGAGAACAAGGGAGCGATTGTATACGGTCGTGACATCGTGACCGGACTTCCGGTAGAACGTGAACTTCCGACCGCAATGATCGATGAATCCTTAATTGAACACTTCTATACCATTATTGATAACATTAAAGTGATTCTGGAGAGAACTCCTCCGGAACTGGCAGCCGATATTTACCGTCATGGTATTTATCTGACAGGCGGCGCCTCCCAGGTAAGCCATCTTGCTGAACTGATTCAGAAGGGAACGGGCTTAAAGGTCAATGTTTCCGAGAATCCGATCACCAGCGTTGCCCTTGGCTTATCCAAGATCATCAAGGATGACAACCTGAAAACGGTTGCTTATTCAATCGAAGGAATGAACAAATGAGTCCGATTATAAAAAGAAAAGGAGAAAAGTTTACATTACCTGGTAAATATCTCCTTTTTAACATTATTATGTATAGGGTTAATTGTGCTGACCTTTAACACGAATCTTTTGAGTGCGCCGGTAAGTGCAGTTGGCGGATTCTTAATTACGCCGCTGCAGAACGGGATCAGTAAGGCGGGGAGCCTTATAAGCAGCCGTACCGAAGAACTGGTACAGATCCGTTCCCTGCTTAAGGAAAACGAAGAGTTAAAGGCACAGATTGATGAACTGACGATGGAAAACATCAAGCTCCAGCAGGATCGTTATGAGCTGACGAACCTTCGGGAGTTATATGATCTGGATGCGCAGTATGACGACTATCCCAAGATCGGGGCACGCATCATTGCCAAGGATTCCGGTAACTGGTATCATTCCTTTGTCATTGACAAGGGATACGATGACGGGCTTGCCATTGATATGAATGTCATGGCGGGAAGCGGTCTGGTCGGAAGAATTACGGATGTCGGTCCGAACTGGTCCAAGGTTATTGCGATTATTGATGATAATTCCAATGTCAGCGGCATGGTGCTTTCCACTTCGGATAATCTGATTGTATGCGGGGATCTGGAGTTATATGCCGACGGACTGATCCGGTTTGAAAAGCTTGTGGATAATGCAGACCGTGTGGTAGAGGGCGACAAGATAGTAACCTCCCATGTCAGCGACAAGTATCTGCCGGGAATTCTGATCGGTTATATCAGCAGCATCAGTATGGATGCCAACAATCTGACGAAGTCCGGACTCATTACGCCGGCGGTGGATTTTGAGCATCTCGAAGAGGTGCTTGTTATTACGGAATTAAAGCAGGTTGTGGAGGAATAGGAGGTTGTTATGAGACGGTTTTTATTTTCCGTGTTACTGATCATAGGCAGCTTCGTATTGCAGAAAGGGTGACAACGCTTGCCGCTTCGCATCCTACGAGGTCGGTACCGAACCTGATGATTGTACTGACGGCATCCTATGGTTTTATGAGGGGGAAGAAAGCAGGACTGCTGACCGGTTTCTTCAGTGGTCTGCTCTGTGATATCTTTTTCGGATCTGTTATTGGTCTGAATGCATTGATCTATATGTATATTGGCTATCTGAATGGACAATTCCACCATGTTTTTTATCCGGATGACATTAAGCTGCCGTTGATTTCGATTTTCGTCAGTGACCTGTCATACGGAATACTGTATTATCTGACATTGTTCATGCTCCGCGGACGATTCCATTTCAGTTATTATCTGGTACATATTATCGTTCCGGAGACGGTTTACACGCTCCTTGTAACCCTGTTGTTTTATCCGTTTATTCTGTGGATGAACAACCGGATGGAGGAAGAAGAGCAAAGGAGTAGTCGGAAATTTGTTTGAGCATTTTAAAGAAAAGTTTCTGAATATGATTACCTCCCGGGAATTTATTCTCATTCTCCTGATCCTTGTGGTCGGAGGCGGAATGATTTACCGCGTGTTTGATCTTCAGATTGTACATGGCGAGGACTATATCGATTCCTTCCAGATGAAGATCAAAAAGGAACGGACGATTGCAGGAAGCCGCGGCTGTATTTATGACCGGAACGGAAACCTGCTGGCCTATAACGAACTGGCGCACTCGGTTACGATCGAGGACGTGTATGAAAGCGGAAAGATGAAGGATTATAACCTGAATACCACGATTCATACGCTGGTTCAGATGATTGAAAAAAACGGCGATCATATTGTCAGTGACTTTAAAATTACATTGGATAAGAATAATCATTATGTATTTACCGTGGAAGGAACCGCACTCAAACGATTTCTTGCCGATGTATACGGTAAGCGCAACATCGAGGACCTGGAAGAAAAGCAGAGTACCGCTACGGCACAGGAGGTCGTGGACTATCTGTGCGGCTGGAAGCGGTTCCGGATCGGGGAATATACAAGGGATACGGCATCGGATGAGTTTGTGCCCGGGGCAGGTTACAGTAAGAGTGATGTCCTTAAGATCCTTACGATCCGTTACGATATGAACAGCAATTCCTATCAGAAATATATTGCAACAACGGTAGCAACGGATGTCAGTGAAGAGACAGTGGCTGTTGTTATGGAGAATAACGACATTTTAGAGGGCGTTTCCATTGTAGAGGATACCATCCGGAAATATGCGGACAGTGTGTACTTTGCGCACATCATCGGATACACCGGCAAGGTTTCCACGGATGAACTGGAAGAGCTGCAGGCGCAGAACGCCAATTACGACATGAATGATACCGTCGGAAAGCTTGGCATTGAGAAGTCCATGGAAACCCAGCTTCAGGGAATCAAGGGAAGCGAAACCATTTTCGTAAACAGTGTCGGTAAGGTGACCGAAACGACCGATTACCATGAGCCGATTGCGGGGAATGACGTTTATCTGACGATTGACAAGGATCTGCAGATCGCAACTTATAAGATTCTGGAAGAAGAACTTGCCAGTATTCTTTACACGAATATTATCAATGCCAAGGACTTTGATGCGTCCAAGGTAACCAGCAGTAAGATCAAGATTCCGATTTATGATGTTTACTTTGCGCTGCTTGATAATAACGTGATTGACATCAGCCATTTTACCGATCCAAACGCCGGAGAAACCGAGAAGCTTGTGGCGGAACGGTTTGAGGAGCGTAAGGCAGAGACCTTCAGCCGGTTACGGACAGAACTGATTGATACGAAGACTCCTTATGAAAAGCTCTCCTTAGAATATCAGGTATACGAAAGCTATATTGCCGAGCTTTTATATAATAATGGAATTCTCATGCGGGATGTGGTCGATACCTCGGATGAAACCTATATCGCATGGACGAGGGATGAGGTCATCAGTCTGAACGAGTACCTCAATTATTGTATTTCCAAGAACTGGATTGATGTTTCGAAGCTGAACTTAAGCAAGCAGTATTCCGAATCCGAAGAGATTTATTTAAAGATTGTCGATTATATTTTCGAGCAGCTTGACAACGATCTGGCCTATACGAAAAAGGTCTATAAGTACATGCTTAAAGGCGATATCATCAATGGCACACAGATCTGTAAACTGTTACTGGAACAGGATATTATTGATATTGATGAAGAAGAAGAACAGCGCTTTTTAAATGGCAGTATGACTGCCTATGCGTTTATGATGAACCGGATCCAGAATCTGGATATCACACCGGCACAGCTTGCCCTTGATCCGCATTCCGCATCCATGGTTATTACGGATGTCAACACCGGGGATGTGCTTGCCCTTGTGTCCTATCCGGGATACGACAACAACAAGATGGCAAACGGTGTCGATGCGGAATACTTTAACAGTCTTTTGAATGACCAGTCAACACCGATGATCAATTATGCAACCAGACAGATGACTGCACCGGGATCTACGTTTAAGATGGTATCGGCAACGGCGGGACTTATGGAAGGAATCATAACTCCACGGTCCACTCTTTTCTGTAACGGATTGTTCGATAAGATTACGCCTCCGGCAAGCTGTCTGGGACACCACGGCTCTTTAAATGTGACGGAAGCAATTAATCATTCCTGTAATATGTTCTTTTACGAGGTTGGTTATCAGCTTGGTACAGAGGGAGACAGCTATTCCAGTGAACTGGGACTTGAAAAAATCCGCAATTACGCAGATCTGTATGGTCTGACGGAAACAACCGGCATTGAGATTGAAGAGTCTGCGCCTACCGTATCGACCGAAGATGCGGTCCGGTCTGCAATCGGACAGGGTACGAATAACTATTCTACCGTAGGGCTTGCCCGGTATGTAACCACCCTTGCCAACAGCGGAACCTGTTATAATCTGACACTGGTTGATAAGATTACCGACCGGAGCGGCATTGTGCTTACCGATAACCATGCAACGGTCCGCAATACCATCAACATGGATTCCTCTTACTGGAATGCGATCCATCAGGGTATGCGTAAGGTGATTGAAAGCAAAAGCTATTACAACGATCTTGGCATTAAGGTTGCCGGAAAGACCGGTACTGCCGAAGAAAACAAGAATCGTGGCAACCATGCATTATTTGTGTGTTATGCACCATATGAGCAGCCGGAGATCGCCGTGGCAACCAGAATTGCCTATGGTTATACTTCCACCTATGCGGCGCGTATGACCAAAGAAGTCCTGAAATACTACTTTGATCTGGCAGAGGAAGATGAAGTCATCACCGGAACCGCATCACAGATCACCGGTGTGATTGAAGCAAATGATTAGTGTAAGAAAGGAAGGATAGTTTTGAATAATTCCTGTTTAATCAAAAGCTTTCCAAACGGCATTGTGCTGCATCTCGATCCTGAGATGCCCTTTGCTGATTTATTAATAGATGTTGCTGGAAAATTCAGCGAGTCAAGAGCTTTTTTCAAAGATGCGAAGATGGCACTTGCTATTAAGGGAAGAACCTTAACCGAAGAAGAAGAGATTCAGATTATTGATGCGGTTACTTCGAATTCCGACTTACAGATTATCTGTCTGGTCGGAGAGGACGAAGAAACGAACCAGAACTTTTTCCGGGCCATTACCCAGGCAGAGAACCTGAACGGGGAAGAAGGAAACGGCAATGGACAGTTTTACCGTGGAACACTGAAAAACGGACAGGTACTTGAAACTTCTTCGAGTATCGTTGTGATCGGGGATGTGTATCCGGGCTCCTCTGTTATTTCGACAAAGGACATCATTGTTCTCGGAGGATTGTTCGGGGAAGCCTATGCCGGAGCATCCGGGTCGGAGGAGCATTTTGTGGCAGCCCTTGAAATGTCTCCGCAGAAGCTTAAAATCGGGGATTATATTTATAAGAGCAAAGAAAAGTCCCGATGGTCCATTAAGCCTAAGGTACAGCCGCAGATTGCACACGTAAAGAACAAAAGAATCCAGTTGGATCCCATTACGAAAGAATTACTGGGTGAATTACCAATGGATTCATTGGAATAAACCAATTCCCCAGGGGACGGCTAATAATTCATTAAAGGAGAGCTTTTATGAGTGAAGTAATTGTCGTCACATCCGGGAAAGGCGGTGTGGGAAAGACCACCACATCTGCAAACGTAGGAACAGGTCTTGCTGCCATGGGCAAACGTGTCGTGCTGATCGACACAGACATCGGATTACGGAATCTGGATGTTGTCATGGGACTGGAAAACAGGATTGTCTATAATCTGGTAGACGTAATCGAAGGAAAATGCAGAATCAAGCAGGCACTGATTAAGGACAAGCGACATCCGAGCCTGTATCTCATGCCTTCTGCACAGACAAAAGATAAAACGGCGGTCCGGCCGGAGCAGATGGTGAAGCTGATACACCAGTTGAAGGAGCAGTTCGATTACATCATTCTTGACTGTCCTGCCGGGATCGAACAGGGCTTTCAGAATGCAATCGCAGGGGCTGACCGGGCGCTTGTGGTAACAACACCGGAGGTTTCTGCAATCCGTGATGCAGACCGGATTGTCGGACTTCTCGAAGCCAGCGAATTCCGGCAGATCGATCTTATTATCAACAGGCTGCGGTACGATATGGTAAAGCGCGGTGAAATGATGAGCTCGCAGGATGTTGTAGACATTCTGGCACTCAATCTGATCGGAATTGTGCCCGATGATGAAAATGTGGTAATTGCAACCAATCAGGGAGAACCGCTTGTCGGAGACCACACCCTTGCAGGACGTGCCTACCAGAATATCTGTTACCGTGTAACAGGTAAAGAGGTTCCTTTCCTTGATCTGGAACGTAATGTTTCCTTCTGGACGAAGGTGTCCGGAATATTCCACAGGAATTAGGAGGGCAGCCATGAATATGAAGAATTTATTCCGACGAAAGAAATCAAGGGAAATTGCCCGTGACAGGTTGAAGATCCTGTTAATCTCCGACAGAGTGAACTGCTCTGCCGAAATGATTGAAATGATCAAGAACGATATTACCAAGGTGATTTCGAAGTATATGAAAATTGATACCCAGTCGATGGATATTCAGATCACGACAACCGACAGCAAAGGACGTAACAAAATGCCGGCGCTTTATGCGAATATCCCGATTCTGGACTTACATAAGGATGACAGAGGTTAAAAGCAATGTTTACTAAATACAAGATCCGCCACTACAATTTTAAATTGCTGATTATGGTTATTGCGCTTGCCGTGATTGGAATTTTCGCGGTGGGAAGCGCAGAACCATCCCTGCAGAACCGCCAGATCGGTGGATTTCTGCTGGGTGTTGTTCTGATGCTTGTATTATCGTTATTTGATTACTCGGTACTGCTCAATCTGTACTGGGTGATGTATGTGGTGAATATTGCATTGCTTCTTGCGGTTATTTTTCTGGGAGAAGATGCGAATGGTGCGCAGAGATGGCTGAAAATTGCGGGAATCCAGTTTCAGCCATCCGAGCTTGCCAAAATCCTGATTATTCTGTTTCTGGCACAGTTTATCCAGAAGCATTATAAGCAGTTTAATACCTTTAAGATGATTTTTTTATGTTGTGTCTTATTTGCGGTTCCGACCGCACTTGTTTTGAAACAGCCGGATCTTTCAACCACTATCGTTTTATGTCTTGTATTTGTAACGATCATGTTTACGGCCGGAATCCATTATAAAGTGATTCTTGGCGTGCTTGCCGTGGTGGTACCGGCAGCCATTATTTTTGTTTATCTTGTTATGCAGCCGGATCAGACCATTTTAAGTGATTACCAGAAAGGGCGTATTACGGACTTCCTTAATAAAGAAGAATCCGTAAATGAGGGAGGTTATCAGCAGTATTATTCCGAAATGGCAATCGGCTCCGGACAGTTATATGGAAAAGGGTATAAAAACAATGAGATCAGTTCCGTAAAGAATGCCGACTTTATCGCCGAACAGCAGACTGACTTTATCTTTGCCGTGATCGGAGAGGAATTCGGATTTATCGGAACGGTGACGGTAATCGTGCTTCTTTTGCTGATTTCACTGGAGTGTCTGTTGGTTTCGCACAGGGCGAAGGATATTGCCGGGAAGATTATTGCCGCGGGGGTAGGCATACAGCTTGGCATGCAGGGATTTATCAACATCGGTGTTGTGACGTATATCCTGCCAAATACGGGACTTCCGCTGCCTTTTGTGAGTTATGGTCTGACATCACTGGTATGTTCCTTCATTGAAATTGGATTTGTTTTAAATGTGGGGTTACAATGTAAGGAAAAATGATGTATAATGAGATTGTTTAGGATGGGTTATAAGCAGGAGGGGTCATAGCATGAATATCGCATTAATTGCACATGATGCAAAAAAGAAACTGATGCAGAATTTCTGTATCGCGTATCGAGGAATTTTAAGTAAGAATGATTTATATGCCACCGGCACAACCGGACGGCTGATTGAAGAGGTTACGAACTTAAATGTACACAAATTCTTAGCTGGTCATCTTGGGGGAGAACAGCAGATTGGTGCACAGATTGAACACAATCAGATGGATCTTGTGATTTTCTTAAGAGATCCGTTAACATCCAAGAATCATGAACCGGATGTAAACAATGTTGTACGTTTGTGTGATATGCACAACATTCCACTGGCTACGAATCTGGCAACGGCAGAGCTGCTGATTAAGTCATTGGACAGAGGAGATTTAGAGTGGCGTGAAATGTATAAGTAAATGCAGGCATTTGAAACGCATGCTCAGTGTCGGAATACTGGGAGGTCTTTTGCTTTCTGTTCTGACCGGCTGCGGGCAGATGCAGAAATACGAAATCCCCTATACGGCAGATTCTGAGGTCAGCAGCTTCCGTGTGGTGGAATTTTCCGATGAAAAAAATACCGCAGATCCGTTTGCCAGGGACTTGTGTGTAAGTGACAGTGATTACCGTGCGGATACCGTCGATCTGATGGAGGCATCGAGCGGGGCATTATTCGATATTAACAACCATAACACCATTTATGCGAAGAACATTTATGAGAAGCTGTCACCGGCGAGCCTGACGAAGGTGCTTACGGCAGTTGTTGCGCTTAAGAATGCTTCAGAGGATACGCTTCTTACCGCAACCTCCAATGTGAAGATTACGGAATCCGGTGCACAGGTATGCGGCCTTAAGGAGGGCGATCAGCTTACCTTATCCCAGGCGCTTCATCTGTTGCTGATTAATTCGGCAAATGATGCCGCGATACTGATCGCAGAAGGCGTTGGCGGAACGGTTGAGAATTTCTGTGAAATGATGAATCAGGAAGCACTGGCGCTTGGCGCTACCAACTCGCATTTTGTGAATCCGCATGGGCTTACGGCTGACAATCACTATACGACTGCCTATGATATGTATCTCATTATGAATGAGGCGATTAAGTTTGAGGTGTTCCGCGAGATCATCCATATGGATTCCTATACGACGGTATATCAGGATAAGAATGGTGCGCAGAAGGAAATTACCGTAAACAACACCAATTATTATCTGAATGGAAAGGCAGATCCACCATCCGGTATTACCGTACTTGGTGGGAAGACCGGAACGACGGATGCCGCAGGACATTGTCTGATCCTGCTTTCGAGAGATACGCAGAATAAACCGTATATTTCGATTATTATGCGCGCAGATGCGAGGGAGAATCTCTATACTTCGATGACGGATCTCTTATCCCAAATCGGCAATTAGCAGTTGTGTTTTCACATAGAATCACTTATAATTATTACATAGGAGGGTATGCCAATGGTTCAACTGATTGTAGGTAACAAAGGGAAGGGTAAAACAAAACATCTTTTAGGCAAAGTAAATACGGAGGTTCAGCATGTTTCAGGTAACATTGTTTACATAGACAAGAGTGCGAAACATATGTATGAACTGAATAACAAGGTTAGACTGATTGATATTTCTGCTTACGATGTGACTTCACCCGAAGAATTTATGGGATTTGTCAAGGGTATCGTTTCACAGGATCACGACTTACAGCAG
>USDI01000012.1 GCA_900553305.1 uncultured Lachnospiraceae bacterium | reverse complement strand
ACCATATCGGCCCAGAAGCGCTTGGGGCAGCGGATCTCAATCCGTCCCTTGCCTCTCGGAACCCGGATCTTCTGTCTGCAGGTCGGACACTTGTAAATATGATGTGTCTTCATCTGCTTAAAATTGTTCTTCGTCCTTCCAAAGAAGTTCTTTACTTTATATTCCTGCTTTAAATAAAAATTATTCTCCTGCTGCCGCTTGTAATAGTTTCGGGACAGGAGCCGGAAATACATATAAACAATCAGTACAAGCGCAAGGATATAGGTAAACGGTACCCTGAAAAAAGGATAACAGAATGAAAATAAATGTCAGGATTGACAAAAATCTGGTTAAGGCATCTGCGCCTCCTGCTCCGTATCTTCCCTGCATAAACCTGTAAATCCGTTCTCGAAATTTCATAATTTCTTCGCCTCCTAAGCTGGATTCTTACTGAATCTTTCTCCTATGTTACAGACTTTCTAACGAAAAATCAATGAATTGCCTCTAAACGTTTCTTAAAAATTTATAAACAACGACGTCCTGTTTCTTTATCAGAAACAGGACGTCTCGTCTTCTTATCATTTATCTGTGTACAACAGAATTCTGTCATCAATCTTCGGATTCCTCATCCTGCTCTGCTGCAACCGCGGAAACAACAGAAGAAACTACTGCAATGACTACTGCAAAGATAATAATTAATAATCCGCCACCTAATAATAAAAATTCCATCTGTCAGCCTCCTTGTAAACTACTTCCTATAGTGTACACGATACCGGAAGTTTTTTCAAGACGGTATTACATAGTATTTTGAAAGTAGTTACGGTTTACTCGTACCTCGTTCCAGTAACAATTCGTCACTTACAGAATCTTATTTACTGCGGATACCAGTGCATCAATGGAGCTTTGGATAATATCGTCTTTAATGCCGACACCCCAGTACATCTTATCCTCATGCCGGATGCCTACGAAAGCGGCTGCCTTGGAGGAAGAACCCATGGAGGTAGCATGCTCTTCGTATACGGAAAGCACATAAGTAACACCAAACCTCTGCTTCAATGCATTGCTGACCGCATCAAGACGTCCATTACCGGAAGCTTTGACAATTTCTGTGCCATCTGCGGTCTTAATGGTAACGGCTGCTTCGATATCACCCTGCTTTTGTACGAAGTGGCATTCCGGAATATCGAATTTGTCACGTGCCTTGACATAATGGGATTCAAAAATTCCAAAAATATCGGCAGGAGTCAGCTCGCTATGCTTCTCATCGGAAATTCCCTTAACCAGATAACCAACCTCTTCTCTCATTTCCTGAGGCAGGGCAATACCAAAGTTCTGCTTTAAGATAAAGGCAACGCCACCCTTACCGGACTGACTGTTGATCCGGATGACATCGGATTCGTATTCACGTCCGAGATCCTTCGGGTCAACCGGCAGATAAGGAACGGTCCACCTGTCTCCGCTCTTTCCTTCTTCCCACCATGCCATTCCTTTGGAAATCGCATCCTGATGGGATCCGGAGAATGCGGTAAATACCAGATCTCCCGCATAAGGAGTACGTTCATGCACACGCATACCTGTAAGACGCTCATAGGTCTTACGGATCTTCATAATATCACTGAAATCCAGTCCGGATTCCACGCCGTGAATCGTCATATTCATTGCAACCGTTACGATATCCACGTTACCGGTTCTTTCGCCGTTTCCAAACAAAGTTCCTTCGACACGGTCTGCACCTGCCAGAACACCAAACTCGGCATCGGAAATACCGCAGCCCCTGTCGTTGTGCGGATGAACACTCAATACCACGCCATCACGATACTTGAGGTTCTTATGCATATATTCTACCTGTGTTGCAAACACATGGGGCATTGCATTCTGTACGGTTGTCGGAAGGTTCACAATCACCTTGTGCTCCGGGGTCGGCTGCCATACATCCAGAACCGCATTACATACCTCCAGTGCATATTCCATTTCCGTTCCATGGAAGCTCTCCGGGCTGTATTCAAAAGAGAAATTTCCATCCGTGTGGTCTGCAATATCCTTTAACAGCTTCGCGCCATCTACGGCGATCTGTTTTACTTCTTCCTTGGACTTTTTAAATACCTGTTCGCGCTGTGCAAGGGATGTGGAATTATAAAGGTGTACAATCGCATGCGGTGCTCCCTTTACGGCTTCAAAGGTCTTCTTGATGATGTGCTCTCTGGCCTGTGTCAGCACCTGAATGGTAACATCATCCGGAATCATATTCTTCTCAATCAAAGCACGGACAAACTGGTACTCGGTATCGGAAGCGGCAGGGAAGCCCACCTCAATTTCCTTAAATCCGATCTTTACCAGCATGGTAAAGAATTCCAGCTTCTCATCCAGACTCATCGGCTCGATCAATGCCTGGTTACCATCTCGCAGATCCACGCTGCACCAGATCGGAGCCTTTTCAATTGTGTCCTTCTTCACCCAGTCATAAGTCGGGGTTGGCGGTAAAAAATAAGTTTTTCCATATTTCTTTGCTGCATCCATGATTTGTTCTCCTTTTCTTTAAAAACCTTATAAAATAGAAAATCTCTATAAAATCTCCCCCTCAGAGAGATTTCATAGAGACGTAAATTCAATCTACGCGGTACCACTCTACTTCACGATTCCTCGTGCACTCGTCAGCACTAACATGCCTGCTCCCTTCTACGGCGGAGATTCCGTCCGAACCTACACAGAAGCTTCTTCCTGATCCATTGGTCACGCTTCCTTCAGCCGGCTGCTCAAAGGTGAGTTCCTAATTCACTTCTGACTGCCTCGCACCACCCGGCAGTTCTCTGATTTCCAGATCCTTACTACTATTCCTTATCATCGCATTTATGCGCTATTCAATTATGGAATCATCATAACATATGCCCCATGAAGTTGCAAGTGCTAAATTTCTTATGACACATCGCAATAATTATAACACATCTGATACACCTGTTACCGTGAGGACCTCTCCATTCACCACGAACGAAATATTCTGTCCGGCAAAACTCAATCCATACTGTCTTTTCTCATCCTTGTGATACGAGGGACGCGGATCCTGGGAAAGGAGCTTTCGCAGCGTTTCCTGCCGATCGTCCGGAATCCGGTCAAGCAACTCCTTAGGGATCACAACCTCCACATGATAGTCTTTCGCCTCTCCCGCAAATCCATCCAACGCATCCGGATGACAGTCCGCGTAGGGCAGATACGGTTTGATGTCATAAATTGGTGTCTGATCCCGCAGATCCACGCCGGAAACCTCAAGCACCGGTCCTTCTGCCGTTTCCGTAACCGCATCCAGATGTACCGAGGACAAGCCGATGGGATTGGGCCGGAAGGGCGATCTCGTTGCAAAAACTCCCACTCTGGCATTTCCGCCAAGCCTCGGCGGGCGTACGGTTGCACTAAAATGTGACCGGTCCACTCCCTGAAACTCCCACAGCAGCCAGATATAGTTGAAGCCACCCAGTCCCTTGACGGCATCCATGGAACGGTATTCCGGTTCAAAAATGATTTTCCCTTTCAGTTCCTTCACAAGGCCGCTCTGCCTTGGGATTCCGAACTTTTCCGGAAAATCCGTATGAATATATGCGATTGGTTTCATCTTACCCTTCTCCTGTCCGTTCCCGTTCAGATTTCGATCTCACCTTCAAACACCGTTGTTGCAGGTCCGGTCATATAAACCACATTTTCTTTTCTGTCCCAGAAGATTTCCAGATTGCCACCCAGCAACTCTACCGTAATGCTGTCCTCAGTCAGCCCGTTCAAAATACTTGCAACCGTTACGGCACAGGCGCCGGTTCCGCAGGCAAGCGTTTCACCGGTTCCTCGCTCCCACACACGCATCTGTACGCATTCCCTGCTCAAAACCTTTACAAATTCCGCATTGACTCTCCGGGGGAAACGCTCGTGATGTTCAAATAAAGGTCCGATTTTTGCCATCGTTTCATCGTCAATCATCTCGTCCACATAGACAACCGCATGCGGATTTCCCATGGAAACGCAGGTCATGCGGTATTCTTTTCCATCGACGGTAATCGGTGTATCAACGACAGGAGACTTCTCTGCCACAACCGGAATTTCTGCTGCTTCAAGAATCGGGGAACCCATGTTGACGCGCACCTTCGTAACCTTTCCGTCTTCGACCGTCAGCTCCAGATATTTGATCTTTCCACAGCTTACAATGGTCAGCGAAGTCTTCTGCGTAAGTCCATGATCGTACACATACTTTCCGACACAACGGATTCCGTTTCCACACATCTCGGAACGGCTTCCGTCCATATTGTACATTTCCATCTCAAAGTCTGCCACATCGCTTGGATTAATAAAGATCACACCGTCTCCGCCGATTCCAAAATGACGGTCGCTCAAGAACTTTACAACCTCACTTTTGCGCTCTGCCGGAATCTTTTCCCGTGCACCGTCCACATAAACATAATCATTGCCGCAGCCATGCATTTTCGTGAATTTCATAGCATAAATCTCCCTTCTTAAAAATACTATAGTAAAAAAGATATCTTAAAGGATTTCCCATGAATGCCAAAACTAAAATCATCGTACTTCGTATGAAAGAATTAATTTATACCGGTATCTTTATTGTGCTGGGCCTTCTGCTCATCATTCTCCTCATCGTTGTTTATTCTCCGAAAAAGAGCGAAGAAGCCGCTTCTCCTACCAAGGAGCCTACTTATGTACCAGGTATTTATACAACCTCTCTGATGCTCAATGACCGCACCGTTGATATTGCCGTGACGGTAGACGAGAATAATATCAATGACATCCGGATGGTAAACTTAGATGAAGCCGTGACCACCATGTTTCCTCTGCTCGAACCGGCCTTTGATGATCTGGCGAATCAGATCGTACGCAACCAGTCCGTCAGTGATATTTCCTATTCGGACGACAATAAATATACCTCTCTGGTATTACTGGATGCGATTAAGACCTCGCTTGGCAGGGCAAAACCTTCCTCCACTCCTGCCGAATGACCCGATATAAACAAAGCATAAGACAACAGTAAATCTTACTGTTGTCTTTTTCTATGTCCTGTTCTATCTGGCTTTCTTCAGTAACCCCTTCAGTTCCTCTACGGAAAACTTATAAGCCGTATTACAGAAGTGACAGTTGACTTCGATTTCCTGCCCGTCATCAATCATATCCTGAATGTCCTTCTTACCGATACTGATAATCGCCTTCTCTACCCGGTGCTTGCTGCAGTCGCAGCAGAATTCGCAGGGGCTCTGTTCCGTAATCACCGGATCCATCCCGGCAAGCAGCATCTGTAACATTTCTTCCGGTGTCTTTCCCTCATCGAGAACCTTTGTTACCGTGGAAAACTCTGCGAGATTCTTCTCCAGCTGCTCAATCACCGCTTCCTCGGTAAAGGGCATCAGCTGAATGATAAATCCTCCCGCCTGCTTCACAGTATTGTCTTTTTCCATCAGAACGCCGAGGCCGACACTGGATGGCACCTGTTCCGAGGTTGCAAAATAATAAGTAAGATCTTCAGCGATCTCTCCGGACTGGAGCTCTGTCTGACCAACATACGGTTCCTTTAAGCCCATATCCTTAATGACACGTAAGAAGCCATTTCCGACCGCCCCGCCAACATCAAGCTTCCCGGCAAGGCTCGGAGGCAGCATAATCTGCGGTTCAATCGCATAGCCTTTTACATGGCCCTTTGCATCCGCTGTCACGGTCATTCCCTTTAACGGGCCGTCACCGCTGATCTGTAAGGTCAGCAGATCATCCTCTCCCTTTAACATAACGCCCATCATCACCGCTCCCGTCATCAGACGTCCCAAAGCTGCGGTTACCACCGGGCTTGTATTATGAACCTGCCTTGCATGTTCGGTTAAATCCCTTGTTGTTGCAGCAAAAGCCCGGATCTGGGCATTTGCCGCCGTGGCTCTTACAATATAATCCATTCTTCTACCTCTCTTTACTGCTCACCCGTACCTCTGTGTGAACAATCATTGTTTTCCATGCTCCCTTGCAATCACATAGATACGCTCACTGGTTTCGGTCGGATCTTCATGCGTTTTCTCATCCATGGCTGTCACGAACGTAAGTCCCGCTTTTTCAAGAAAAGCTTTCATTTCATCCAGGGAATACCCCCGTTGATAATGGGTCTCTGTAAACTTGCGGTACAGATCATCCTCCTGACGCTCAAACACCGTTACATCGTATTCGTTGATATGATCCTCACAGCTATAGAAGTTCTCCCAGATAAAGCTGCAATCCTCGCGGTTTTCGGCAATCGTCGTATCACCGATCACTTCCTCGTATTTATAAATCGTATTAAAGTCAAAAATAAAAATTCCACCCGGGAACAGGTAATTATTCACCAGACGGAAAGTCTGAACCACATCCTCATCCATCAGCAGATAATTCAGGGAATCGCAGACACTGACAACCGTTCCGACCGTACTGTACAGATCCAGCTCACGCATATCCTGGCACAGATACAGGATATCGCTCTGTGTCTCAAACTTCTTATCCATGGCAATCTGCAGCATCTCTTCGGAACTGTCCACACCGATCATGTCATAGCCTTTTTCATATAAAAGCTCCGTGATCGTTCCGGTGCCGCACCCCAGATCCAATACCAGATTCCGTTCCGAAATCAGTGCATCCTCCTCGGTCACTTCGAGCTCTTCCTGTACTTCTTCAAATTCCTGTAACTCTCCAGTTTCCAGTGCTTCTTCAAATTCCTGTATTTCTACGGATTCCGGTGCTTCTTCAAGCTCCTGTACTTCTCCCGGTTCACGGACCGGACGGCTCACACTATAAGTTTCAATCAGTAAAGCAAGAAAATCTGCCCATTCTTCATACGGGACATCGCCCATAAAGGTATCATAAACTTCCGCAAAATCCGTATATGCTTCCATTATAATACTCCCTTCTCCTTAGCCAAACAGTGCACCCGCCGCGCCAAATACGCCCATACTGGCTGCCATCATAATCACACCGGCAAGCAGCACGCCAAGCATTACGGCAATGACACTGTCCTTAAACTTCATATCCAGAAGACTCGCTGCCAGTGTTCCGGTCCATGCACCGGTTCCCGGTAACGGAACTCCTACAAAAAGCATTAATGCCACAAAGAGTCCGCGTCCTGCCTTCTCCTGCAGCTTTTCGCCACCCTTTTTCCCCTTTTCCAGACAGAAGGTAAAGAATTTGCCAATAACCGGCTTGTCTGCTCCCCACTCTAAGATCTTACGGGCAAACAGATAGATAAACGGAACCGGTACCATATTCCCGATAATGGAAACCACATAAGAGGTCCAGATCGGCAGGCCCATTCCCTGGGAAATCGGAATGGCACCACGAAGCTCAATCAGCGGAACCATAGATACAAAAAAAACAATCAGATATTTCTTTAACATCACATTCTCCTTAATCAAATCCAAATTATTTTAAAATAATTCTTACTTAACGATTCCCGTTCGGAACATTCATACCGGAGCATCCATTATCCTGTTTCACCCCAGAATCTCCTCTAATGTCTCGCACAGCTTTTCCATCTGCTGCGGCGTCCCAATCGTAATTCGTAAGTAATTTTCGATACGCGGCTTATTCCAGTGGCGTACATAGATCTTCCGCTTACGCAGCTCATCAAAGATCTGCTGTGCCGGAACCTTCTCATGTGTTGCAAACAGGAAGTTACTTTTTGAATCCGTGAACGCAAATCCCAGCTTCTTTAACTGATCCTTCGTCCATTCCCGTGTCTTAATAATCTTTTGTACCGTGCTTTCAAAATATTCCCTGTCCCTGACCGCTTCCACCCCCAGCTTAATCGCCGGCAGGTTCATGGTGTAGGAATTATAGGAAAACTTCACATCCTTCAGATACCCAATCAGCTTTTCATTGGCAATTGCAAATCCAATCCGCATACCGGCCATGGCACGCGACTTGGAAAAGGTCTGTACTACCATGAGATTATCATATTTATGAATGAGCGGCAGCATACTTTCCGCACCAAAATCCACATACGCTTCATCAATAATGACTACGGAATCGGGGTTCCCTGCCACAATCTCCTCTAATACGCTGCAATCCTCAAAGATCGCCGTCGGCGCATTGGGATTCGGAATAATGATTCCCCCATTCGGACGAAAATAATCTTCCTTCCGGATCCGGAATTCTTCATCCAATGCACAGGTCTCATACGGAATCTTAAAAAGCTCTGCCCAGACATCATAAAAGGAATAGGTAATATCCGGAAACAGAATCGGTCTGTCACTGTTAAAGAAGGTCATAAATGCCATTCCCAGTACATCATCCGAGCCGACTCCGACAAATACCTCGGATTCTTTTACTTTATAATAATCTGCAAGTGCCTCTACAAGCTCTGCCGCATCCATATTCGGATATAACCGCAGCCTGTCCACACACAGCTCCTTTGCCAGCTTCTCTACTCCCGGTGCCGGGGGATAAGGGCATTCATTGGTGTTTAGCTTAATGACATCCGTATCCTTTGGCTGTTCGCCTGCGACATACGGGATTACCTTTCGTACATTTTCTTCCCAGCTCATGTTGCTCCCCATTCGTAACTGCATCATAATTATTCAGTTAATTACACAGTTACCCTTATTTTATATTCGTAACGCACTTATGGTATCATCTAACCCGACACCATGCAAGATAATTCTAGTTCTTTCTTATAATAGGTCTCCTGCTCACTCATGGACAAGGCATGATAACAAGCAATCAGCCCTTCTAACGGAATTTCCTTCTGATAGCGGATATTCAGAATGCTCTGCTGCTCATAGGCGGCATTGTAAAACCACAAAATTGCTTCCTCATAATCCTGCCGCTTCTGATAATACTCTCCCAGAATACAGCAGACCTCACTGCTCGCCTCACTGGCGACATCCTTCATTGCATACCGGTACATGGTAAGTGCATCCCCTGCTTCAAAGCAGCTCCGTACCACAACCGCAAGCGCAGTCTTTAACTGATCCGGATCCGTTTCGCTGTTTTTTGCTATGGAAACAAAATAATCCTTCGCCCGGATCAACTGCTCTTTGCTTCCTGCCACGAACAGCTCCCTTGCATAAAAATCAAACAGCCTTTTCGAAAGTGCCTCTCCACGGTCAAGCAACTGCTCAAAGATCGCAATGTCACGGTCTCCGTGATTGTGCTCCGGCTTATGGGTGATCTCAATCTCGCTGTCATATACCACCGGAAAGAGACGTACTGTTTCATGCACCGGTTCTGTCCACACAAAAGTCCGAAGCCTCTTAAACAGCTTGGGACGAAGCTCCCTGTCAAAGTTATACACCGTACCGTTTGCAAGCTGGTTTCCATAGTACATCTGCACAATTTCAACCTCCGGCATCAGATTTTCCTTTAAAATCCGGAATTTTTCGCGGTTCTCTTCATCAAGCACTTCATCGGCATCGGCCGAATAGATATAATCACAGGTTGCTTTTTCAAAAGCGAAGTTCCTTGCTTTCGAAAAATCGTTACACCATGTAAAATCATAAATCCGGCTGGTATACTTTCCTGCAATCTCCTTCGTGCGGTCTGTCGATCCGGTATCTACAATGATAATTTCATCCATCAGATCACAGACGGAAGAAAGGCATCGTTCCAACACTCTTTCTTCGTTTTTGACAATCATACATAAACTGATCCGAATCATGGCTTCCTCTTTTCAAAGAAGCCGATACACAGGTACATCCGTCTGTCTTTCTGATGTATCGTATACCGGCTTTATCTTTCCCAAATTCTAACTATCCGGAATAGTTACCTCTCCTACAGCACCTTGGATAAGAAATCCTGCAGACGCTGACACTGGGGATTGTTAAAGATTTCGGAAGGTGTATTTTCTTCCATAATAATTCCTTCATCCATAAACAATACCTTCGTTCCGACCTCTCTCGCAAATCCCATTTCGTGGGTAACAACCACCATCGTCATACCGGAATCTGCCAGTTCCTTCATAACGGCAAGAACCTCGCCTACCATTTCCGGATCAAGTGCGGAAGTCGGTTCATCAAACAACATTACCCTCGGATTCATGGCAAGGGAACGGACAATCGCAATACGCTGCTTCTGTCCACCGGATAACTGGCTTGGGAAGGCATCTGCCTTCTCCTTTAATCCGACACGCTCTAAGAGCTTCAAGGCATTCTCACCGGCTTCTTCCCTGCTCTGCAGCTTTAACTTCACAGGCGCAAGGGTAATATTATCCATAATGGAAAGATTATTAAACAGGTTAAAGTTCTGGAATACCATGCCCATGTGCTGACGCACATGATTGATATTCACCTTATCACCTGTAATCAGCTGTCCGTCAAACCAGATTTCACCGCTTGTCGGTGTTTCCAGTAAATTGAGGCATCGAAGGAACGTACTTTTACCGGAGCCGGAGGGACCGATAATAACGATCTTTTCTCCCTGATGTACATGATAATTCACGCCACGGAGTACGTGGTTATTGTCAAATTTTTTATGAAGGTCCTTAACGATTATCACTCTTACGCAGCCTCCTCTCCAATACGCCCAACAGAATAGTTAAAATCTTAATAATCACAAAGTAGATTACTGCTGCACCAATCAATGGCATAAATGCTTCGTAGGTTCTTGAAGAAATCTGGTTTGCGGCTCTGGTAAGGTCTGTCAGACTCACGTAACCGACAATCGCAGTCTCCTTTAACAACACGATAAATTCATTACCGATCGGAGGAAGTACATTCTTAATCGCCTGCGGAATGACAATATAAATCATGGTCTGTGCCTTGGATAAGCCAAGCGATCTTCCGGCTTCCGTCTGTCCCTTGTCTACCGCAAGAATTCCGGCACGGACAATCTCTGCCACATAAGCGCCACTGTTGATACCAAAGGAAAGTCTTGCAGTTCTTCATAATAATGAACCACATAATCAATAACTGCAGTACCGACGGTGTTCCACGGATAATATCAATATAGCAGTTCGCAATAAAGGACCAGATGGTTCCCTTTCCTTTCTTTCCTGTGGAAAGCTTCATCAACGCAATCACCGTTCCGATTACCAGGCCGAGGATTGCCGCAAAGAATGCAACCTTCAGTGTTACTCCCAGTCCGGCAAAATATAATTTCCACCGGTCTTCTGCAAGGAATGCTTTATAAAAGCTTCCTTCTACTTTGTTCAACCATTCCAACATTTGTATCTAACCTCTTCCTCAAATTAAAGATAGAGGATAGCATAAAATGCTATCCTCTATGATATGCTATACGCTATATTGAATATTAACACAAAAATGATTATTCTTCAATATATGTCTTTACCAGTTCATCAAAAGTTCCATCTGCCTTTAACTCTTCAATGGCCTTGTTGATGGCATCTGCAAGGGCTGTGTCACCCTTAGGCATTGCAATTGCATAATATTCCGGCTCGAAATCAAACTGTGCACCATCTACTGCTGTAATCTTGGAACCTTCATCCTGGAACTTGCTTTCGAATACGAGGGCAGGATTCTTGTCAATGATCACGCAGTCTACTCTTCCGTTGATCAGATCATTTACAGCATCAATTCCTTTGTTATAGCTGTTTACCGTAGTTCCTTCGATATCGGATGCAATGAAGTCACCGGTTGTTCCAAGCTGGACACCGATCGTCTTATTCTTCAGATCATCTGCAGTTGCAATCTCGCTTCCTTCCGGAAGAAGAACATACTGAACTGCTTCATAGTAAGGCTCAGAGAAATCAACTGTTTCTTTTCTTTCATCGGTTACCGTCATGCCGGCGATTGCAACATCAATCTTGCTGCCGATGGAAGATACTAAGGATGCGAACTCCATGTTGTCTACCTGAACGTCTACGCCAAGCTTCTCACCGATTGCCTTGATTAAAGCGATATCGAAACCATCTGCTTCTCCATCATCCCCAACATACTCAAAAGGAGGGAATTCTGCGTTCGTACCTGCGGTAAGCACGCCATCTGCAAGTGCTTCGGAAACTGCGGCTTCTGCATCAGCAGTTTCGTCTGCTGCATCTGTGGTTTCTTCTACTGCTGCATCTTCTGTTGTGGTATCAGCCTCTGCTTCGGTAGTTTCTGTTGTGGTGTCTGTGGCTTCTGTGTTGCTGCTTCCACATGCGGTCAGCATAGCCATTGTCATTGCTGCTGTTAATAAAACGGCTAATAATTTTTTCATAACTCTCCTCATTTCTGCGTTTTAAAACGCGAATCTAGTTTCTAAAACAAATAAAATCTATCACGGCACAATGGGAAAGTCAATACTTTATGCAGTTTTTCATTATAGTTATGCAAACAATGTATTTCTTTTTGCGTTTGGCTAGATGGTAAAATTCATTTCTTTATCCAGATAAACTGATTTTCTTTTTCCATCCTTCACAATCCAGATTTCATAGCTGTTGTTCTTTCCGATCAGGAACAAATCCGGACGGATACAATAACGATTCGTTGATGCCTGTTCCACAAGCCGTTCCGTAATCTGAACACAGTATCCCTCTTCCGAAAGCGTTACGCCTGCACGTCCCAGATATTGCATTCTTCCCTTTCCGTTATCATTATAAACCCTTACACTTCTTCGCAAATAAAGAAGAAGCAGTATTAATGCTATAAGCAGCACAACGGTTCCCGAAGTAATGGAAATCATCTTAATTACCGGCGTAAAAACCGGCCATTTACGTTTTAATACTACAGGTTCCCCTCCTTCTTCTCCGGGTTCGGCAGCCACCTCTGGAAGTTTCACGGTTTCCTCTGCTACAGGCTTTGGGGTTACCTGCCGGACCGGCTCTGGCGATGAGGTGACCTTCTCTCTGGCCGGGGACGTTTTTGCTGTTTCCGCTGCCGGTTTTTTTCTTACCGTCGCCTCTAAAATAACCTCTTCTACCGGAAGCTCTGATGGCGCCGGAGTCATTGCAGGAAGCTCCGATGGTGCCGGAATTACCTCCGGTATATATTCCGGCTCTGATCCCGGTGTCTGTCCGCCTCCCTGTTCCTGGTTTTCCTGCTCTCCGTTTCCGTTTTCAGACTCTTCCTGTCCGGTGGTATTCCCGTCATCCGGTGTGGTTTCTTCCGGAGGATCCGGAATTGTAATTTCCTGTCCTTCTTCCATTCCGCATATATTTTCATAATAATCTATATCATCCGGTGTTTTAGTGCAGGATAATTCATACGCTTCTATGGTATCGTTTGTCTTGCTGCAATTCATCCGGTATCCCGTTATCTGCCCATCTGCCATGCTGCAGGAAAACTGATAACCGACAATCTGTCCGTCGCTTCCACAGCCAATGTACCAATGCCCGTCACAATCATACACGGTATAACCGTCACAGCCGTGTCCGTCTCCATCCCAATCATGAACAATGCAATCGTAAGGGTGAAACTCGAAATGTGAGGAACAGGAAGCATCGTGGCTTCTTTGTGCATAGCAGGAATTACCATGACTGTGATAAACCGGTGTATAACAGGCTCCGGCCTGATTCTCACTTCCCTGATGGACATGCCGGATTTCTTCACCATAACAGCCACCGCCATTTACTTCATTTCCCGTATGAACATGATACACCGGCGTATTATAACAGGAACCGCCTTCCTCCTCATTTCCTTCATGTACATGATATACGGCATCAGCGAAACACTCTCCTCCGTTCTGTGCATCTCCTAAATGTTCATGTCGTATGGTCTGTGCAGATACCTGCATTTCCATTCCGGAAAGCAGCAGGGTTCCTGTCATCAGCATGCCGAAAAAGGCTGCTGCCATTCTTCCTTTTTTATGATTGCTTACAACTCTTCGTTTCTTTTTCTGTCCGATATTCTTCGTTCTTCTTAAAATTAATTCAAATTTTCTCACGTTATTTTCCTTTCTTTGTCTGATCTGTAATGTGTACTCATTCAAAACCGGTTTGTACAAAAAAGGCACCTTTTTGTGAAAATCACAGAAAGATACCCTTTATTTCAAATTCGTATTTACTTGTCATTCAAAGAAAGTGTTTGTAGAATACCATAGCTTTCAGAACACGTCAACTCATTTTTAGGATTTGCCGGGAATTTTATTGCGCGTTATGTCCCGGATTTTTTTGCCCACAAGATATTGTGTTCCCTTTGCAAGCAGCAACGGCATTCCTATTCCCCAAGCAAGATAAATCCATTTCCCCGCATCGCTTCCACCAATGGCATAAACATAATTAATATCGGAAAAGAACTGTGCCGTATCAAATTCCGCACACCACACCGTAGTCCGGGAAAGCAGATAGCAGAGCGAATTCACGACAAAAAACCAGAACACATGATGCATCATAATGGCATAGGTATGTCTTCCGACTTCCATGAACCAGGAACAGACAGACGGAATCCGGCTGATCCAGTCCGAGATCCGCAGCCAGAATGCGATTCCGGTCACCACGGTAAGATATGGAATCACCACCGGATTGGCAAACCCCGTTACCCATACCGCACTGAATGCAAGTCCCTGACAGCATATCGTAATCAGAAGCTGGACTCCCAGAACAACGGAAAAGTACCAGCCATCACGGATTTTATTTACCCTGTCCTCTAATTTTTCCTTATAAATGCGTCCCAACTGGAAACCCGGCATCATGAAAAGCAGTCTTCCGGGAAATTTATAATAGCCCCAGACATGTCCTCCCTTTGCAAGCGCAACCGTAGCAATTCCAAGCAGGAGACATACCGTAAAGATCAGCCATTCCTTCTTTAAATGAAGAAGAGACAATACCTTTCTTCCCAGTACATTAAGAATCTCGATCAAAAACAGTGCCGGTACAAACCACGCCGGGAACTGATACAGAAACTGATGCCCGCTCACGAACGGCTCTATGAAAAGATTCCACAGCGTGAGATCTCCCCCGATGGAAAAGCCTGCGTGATGCAGAAGCGCTGCCAGAATTCCATAAACCAGATTCCAGACAAAATAAGGAAGCAGCAGGGTTTTGCACTTTTTCCCCACATATCGCAGGAGATGCTGCTCTGCTTCCTCCCGGTAGAAATAACCGGAAACAAACAGAAAAATAAACACATGGAACGAATAATAAGGAAACAGCCCGCCCAAATCAAACAAGGAATATCCAAGATGCCCTGCCACGACCAGAATCATACCGACCGCAGACAGAATCCGCATTTGTTTATTTTCTTCCCTCACAAGAACCTCACTCATAAAAGCCTCCTTTTATTTCTCTTGTATACCATATAAAAAAAGTGTATAGTAAAGTCACTGTAACTCAAAATCACCAGGTATTTCATACTATATAATCACTGGAGCAAACCATGAAATCAATTAAATATTATGTTCTGTTTTTCATATTCCCAATCCTGTTCCTGAATGGCTGCGCCTCTTCCCGTCCTGAGCCTGCCACGCCCTACGATGGCACGGATTATATAAGAGAATCGGAGCTGCTTCCCTATGATCTTGCAGACTATGAAACGATTCCCACCAATCCCAACGGGTCCCTAAGCGTTCCGACTTATATCACCAGACTGGACGATCAGTATTTCATCGTGGACTGCTATCACAATCAGGTTATTTACCATGACAATCTGACCGATCCTCTGTACCTGTGGAAGGTGATGACCAATGATCTTTCCATGGGACATACGATTGCCAGCGACGGCAATGTTTATCTAATTGATGATACCGAAAGCAACCGGATTCTGATTATGGAAAAGATGCAAAACAGCAGCGGCGAAATCGTCTATGTGCCCACACAGGAATTTACCGGAATCGGCAACCGGCCTCATTATATCATCTACGATGATTATACCGACACCTTTTATGCATGGAGCTCCCAGAGCGGCGAGATGTTCCTTTTCCGCCATACGAATGACTCCACCCGCATGTATCTGACGAAGGTTTTGAGCATCCCGGAGCTTGACGGTGTTTATGTGCGCTCCTTTACGATTCTGGATGACCGGATTTATTTCGTCTCCGGCAATTCCAATATTATCGAGGCAGACCTTTACACCTTCGAGGTATTAAACCGCTATCCGGTTCCCGATGCGATTGCCGGCATGATTCAGTTGGAAAAAATCCAGAATTATTACTATATTACGGTTTCCACCGATCTCACCGGAAATCAGGATTTCGCCACTCTCATCCGGGTAAAAAATCTGAAGGATCTGGCAAAGGGCAATTACGAGGATGTCTATGCAAACTTTTTAGGTGGCGGCACCCCGTACAGCCTTACCAGAATTGATGACCGCTACTATCTTACCGAGCATCGTCTTCCCGGTCACTCCATCTGGAGCTTCCGTGTGGAAAATGACGAAATCACGGATGTCGAAGCCGTTTACTGAAATTGCTGACATCTCTATAATCAGGAAAGCCCGGCAAGTTACTGATCTTCCGTCGGAATTTCAGGGAACGGCACGGTAAGTCTGCGCTCCCTTTTCTCATCGCGTTCAAAAGTCTCCATGGTTTCCCGGGAGGCTTTTTTTACAATCTCATGGAACTCCCGCGAGGAAATCAGAAGGCATCCCTGCCCGATAATAATCACCTGTTCCAGACCATCTGAGGTCACAACCGTGATGTTATACTTCTTCGAATACTCATGCGTGAATCGTTCAATATAGTGATCTGCCGTCTCCGCCTCTTTGGTATACACCACATGAATGTTATGATAATCCAGGCACTCCGTCGGATGCCCCTGCAGACGGTACGCATCAAAAACAGCAATCAGTTCCCTGCCGTCAATCGCCTGATAATTGCATAAAAGATCAAGAAGCTGCCCTCTGGCACTGTCAAGATTCACCTCTGCCAGTTCCTTTAATTCCTCCCATGCAAAAATGACATTGTAGCCATCCACCAGAATGTATTCTGCCTTTCTTTCCTTCGGACGGTATTCATAGGGCTTTGCCTCCACCGTGCGCGCCGCAAGCTTCTGCGTCCCTTTTGCTTCCTGCTTATCCTTTCTGCGGTTTGCCCCGGAAACCCGGTCGATGATGGCATCCACTTCCTCTGTTCCCAGTGTTGTTGTTACCGTAGTCTGTTTCCTGCGTTCGATCTCTTCTGCAAAATATTCTTCCTGCGTTCTTCTCTCCGAAAGAATACTTGGAAGATGCATGTATTCCGGCACCTCATACCACGGCACGACAAAGCCGGCGCCATGTGCACAGAATACGGAATCTGCCGTATTATACACATCCCGCTCCGGATCATAACCACGCACTTCCATGACCTCTTCCGGATTGTGGCAGGGGCCATACCCGTCAAACGACATCGACCAGATCCCCTGACCTCTGGTATAGGAAATCACCATCTGTCCGTAATCCCCGATCGTTTCCATCGGAGCCCGTCCCTTCAATACACTGTAGCCAATGCGCTCCACTTCGTTATGAAAGACTGCTCCAGCATTGGACAAATCCGTCATGGCCCGTCCTACATATTCCTCCGGAAGCTCCAGCCGGAATTCCATAAACGGCTCTAAAATCTGACAATCTGCCTGCATCAGTCCCTGACGGACGGCCCGGTAGGTTGCCTGCCGGAAATCTCCTCCCTCGGTATGCTTCTGGTGCGCCCTGCCGCTCTTTAACGTAACATGGATGTCCGTAACAGGTGCACCCAGCAGAACGCCGCGGTATTCCTTTTCCATAAGGTGGGTAAGCACCAGTCTCTGCCAGTTCCGGTCCAGCTCATCCTCACTGCAGTCGGTATCACAAACAAATCCGCTTCCCGGCTCTCCCGGCTGCAAAAGCAGATGCACCTCTGCATAATGACGCAGCGGCTCATAATGCCCGACTCCTTCTACCGGCTGCGCATTCTCCGCCATCGTTTCTTTATAAAGAATTCGTCCCTTGCCAAAAGTGACGGCAATATCATACCGTTCCTTCATGATCCGTTCGAGAATTTCAATCTGTACCGGTCCCATCACATGCGCCGTCAGTTCTTTCGTAGGTGAATTCCATTTCACCTGTAACAAAGGATCCTCTTCCTCTAACAGATGCAGCTTTTCGATGACCGCATTCATCCGGGCTTCGTCTTCCGGCAGAACCCGGTAACTCATGACCGGTTCCAGTAAGGGATGCGTCTGCTCCTTTTCCACACCAAGCCCCTGCCCGATATAAGTCTGCGAAAGTCCGGTCACCGTACAGATCGTTCCAGCCTGCACACAGTCTGCAAGCTCGAACTTTTCTCCGTTGTAGCAGCGGATCTGGTTCACCTTTTCCTGCCATTCCTCCTGCTGCCGGTTCTTTCCGGTAATCACTGTCTTAACAGGGAGCTGTCCCCCCGTGATCTTCATATGGGTCAGACGGCTTCCTTGCGGATCCCGTGTAATCTTATAGACTCTCGCCCCGAATTCCGTATGATAATCCGCCGGCTCTCCATAGGTGTCAATGCCTTCAAGAAGTTCCTTCACGCCCTCCATCTTTAGCGCAGAGCCAAAGAAACAGGGAAACAGCTTTCTCTCCCGGATCAAACGTGCGATTTTCTCTCTCGAAACCTCGCCGGTCTGCAGATACTGCTCCATCGCTTCCTCACCGCACATGGCAACGCTTTCCATAAAAGCTTCTCCATGCGGCAGCCGGAAATCCACACACTCCTCAGACAGACGCTCCTGCAGCTCCTTAAATACCGCATCTGCATCCGTTCCCGGCTGATCCAGCTTATTCACGAACAGAAATACCGGGATATGATACCGGGAAAGCAGTTTCCACAGTGTCATCGTATGCCCCTGCACTCCGTCCGCTGCGCTTACCACCAGCACTGCCAGATCCAATACCTGCAGGGTACGTTCCGCTTCTGCGGAGAAATCCACATGCCCAGGCGTATCTAACAGAATCAGTCTGTCCTCATGAACCGGCAGAACTGCCTGCTTGGAAAAGATCGTAATTCCACGCTCCCGCTCCTGCTCGTCCCGCTCCAGATAGGTATTTCCTTTATCTACACGCCCTATGCTGCGGATGACGCCGCTTTCATACAGCATTGCTTCTGACAGTGTTGTTTTCCCTGCATCCACATGGGCGAGGATTCCCATTACAATTGTTTTCATATCCTGAACTCCTTGTAGCTTTCTACTTATTAATATAACGATTTCAAAGAGGAATGTACAGAATTGATTTCCCATGATGATTAAAGAGTTCCATTCTAACAGAATTTCCCATTGAGCAAAATCAGGGGACCGCATAAGGCGATCCCCCCTGATTCATGGTACATAAATTTAAAATAAACTAAACACTAAAATAACAGGCATTTGGTTTCCAATCTCATTAACCAATCCTATAAATTAAGCCTTGGCAAGTTCTTCCTGCTTCACTTCTTTGGGAACAACATGTTTCTTCCACTTGCCCTGTAAATACCTCAGGAACGTGATCACTCCGGTCAGCGTCCAGGTAAAAGCGGTTGCCAGCCATACGCCCCAGACTCCGACCTGTGGAATCAGGGTTAACGGCTTTGCGAAGCAGATTCTTCCCAGCATTTCGATAATCCCGTTCATAAAAGCGAAGGTTGCATCTCCTGCTCCGTTTAACAATCCTCTCGTAATATAAATCATGCCAAGCGGCAGATAGAACCAGCTCGTAAGCTTTAACGCATATGCTCCCATTTCGATAACCTCCGGTTCACTGACAAAGAGTCGCATGATCGGATTTCCAAAAAACTGTGCAAGCGGAAGCATGGTAAAGGAAAAGATCGCCATTAAAAGGAAAGCAATCCGGTATCCCTTTTTCACACGCTCCAGCTGTCCGGCACCGATATTCTGTCCGGTATAGGTGGAAACCGACATACCAAGGGAGTTGTAAGGCTGCTGTACAAGCTGCTCGATCCGGCTCGTTGCGGTAAAGGCAGCAACCACAACCGATCCAAAGGTATTGACCACGCTCTGCAGTGCCACACAGGAAATTGCAATCAGGGAGCTTTGGAAAGCCAGTGGCACACCCATACGGATACACTGCCAGATAATACCACGGTTCAGGGAACGGTATTCCTTCTCAATCTTAAAGAACGGATTCTTCACAAGTGCAAAAATCAGGCTTCCAATACCGGAGATCAGCTGTGCAATGATCGTTGCAAATGCAGCACCTGCCACGCCCCACGAAAAGCCACGGATAAACAGTAAATCCAATCCAATATTAATCACACTCGATACCATCAGGAAATACAACGGAGTCTTGGAATCTCCCACGGCACGCAGGATTGCAGATACCGCATTGTAAAGGCTCACACCGAGAATTCCGCAGCAGATGATGGTCATGTATAACGTGGAACTGTCCAGAATATTATCGGGTGTATTTAAAAAGATCAGAATCTTTCTTGCAAAAATCACACCGATACCTCCCATCAGGACCGCGCAGAACAGCATAATATAGGCTGCGTTGATGATGGTGTTCTTCACCTGATCATTTTTGCCTGCGCCAAAGTGCTGGGAAATAACGACACCGGTACCGTTCGCCATACCGCCGCACAGGGAAAAGATCAGGAAGTTCAAGGATCCCGTTGCACCGACCGCCGCAAGTGCATCCGCACCGACATACTGTCCTACAATAATGGAATCTACCATATTATATAACTGTTGAAAAATATTTCCGATTAACAAGGGAAGCATAAAGGATACCAGCAATCCCAGAGGCTTTCCTTCCGTCATGTCCGTTACATAAGTCTTTTTCATAAAGCTCTCTCCTCTTCTATGATTTTTATAGCATAGCCGTCATTGGGAAACTATAAAAAAGTGCTCCGGAAATTGTCGATATCTATTCGGGCATCTACAATTTGGCACTTTTAAATACAATTTGGCAGATAGCATTGCTTTTTAAAATCCCCACAGGTAGAATACAAAAAGTGCCGTAAGGGGCGACGATTGAAAAGAAAAGGAGATTATATTATGAAGAAGAAATTATTAGCAGTATTACTGACAGGCGCTATGGTAATGTCCATGCTTACCGCATGTGGCGGCGGTTCTGAAGAAACCACTACAGATGTAGCAACAGAAGATGTAGCAACAGAAGATGTTGCAGAAGATTCTGCAGATGCTTCCGCTGATGGTGAGATGTGTTCCGATGAAACCTTCTCCGCTTTACAGGACAATTACGCAAGCATGGTTGAAGCTTACAATGCCGTTAAGGATCTGTATGAAAGTGATGAAATCGAAGCTGATGCTTCCATCGAAGATATTATGAATCAGGCAGCAGATGTAATCAATCAGATGGGTGAAATCTCCCAGGATACCATTACCGAAACAGATGCTGACACACTTAACTCTGCAATGCTTGACATTTTAAATGCTTTATCCTTACTCGTTGACGGTATGACCGAAACAGATGGCGCTTCTGACGCAGCTGCTGAAGGATGCTCCGATGAAACCTTCGCTGCTTTACAGGACAACTTCGCTACCTTATCCGAAGTATACACCACTGTATCCGATGCATATATGTCTGATGAAGTAGAACAGAATGATGACATTGAAGCAGCTCTTAACGAAACACAGGATATTATGACCCAGATGGGTGAAATTTCCCAGGATACCATTACTGAGGAAGATGCAGAAGTATTAAATGACGCTATGCTTTCCTTACTGGATGTTCTTGATGCAGTCGTTGATGCAATGTAATTTCACAATTGTTACCGGAACGAGGTACGAGTGAACAGTAACGATTTCACAGTCCTTCTGTAAACCACATAACACAAAAAGGGAGTACGATTACTCCCTTTTTTGTGTTATGATGGGCATATACGCAGGAAAATGAGGGGGAACTTTTCATGGTCGCTTTGTATTTTGCAGCCTTTGCATTCTCTGTTTTGTTGTTAATTCTGACTCTCGCCGCAACCAGCCAGTATCGCGGTAATTATCACATACTTTCTACCATGACTACCGCAATTGTCAACTTTGGTTACTGGCAGCTTGCCATGTCACACAATCTGGAGGAAGCCCTTCTTGCAAACCGGATCGCCTATCTGGACGGAACATTCCTTACCTTATTTATATTCCTTGCCGTTGCCCAGTTCTGCCGGATCAGGGTTCCCACATGGATGATCACTGCCATGTCCGTAGCCGGCTTTGTAGTTCTTGGACTTTCCTACACCGGTGGTTACAGCACCATTTATTACAGTAATGTTTCCATCATCCGGCGTCATGGTGTCACCTTCCTCGTTACACAGGATGGACCGGCTCATATTCTTTATACCTGCCTGATTGTGGTTTATGTAGTCATTGATCTCGGCGTTATGGTCTATGCGTTCCGAAATAAAAATAAGGTCTCTTATATCAATACCTTTTTCCTTCTGGCTACGGAGCTGTTCTGTATGGCAGTTTATGCCATCGAAAGCCTGACCGCATGCGAAATCCAGCTTCTTCCCTTTGCCTATGTGCTGAATATGGCACTTTTATTTGTGCTGTTCCGCAGAACAAATCTCTATGATCTGTCCATTAATGCCGAACACATCCGTGAGGAACGCCGCGAATATGGCTATGTATCGTTCAGCCGCCATGGAAAATACATCGGAAGCAACGACGTCGCCAGAAAAT